>JANLUE010001136.1:0-1511 GCA_031363325.1 Gemmataceae bacterium | reverse complement strand
GGCAGCTTACGCAGCCGGTTCGCCGTTGCGGCGCGGGGCGAGGTTTTGAAACTTCAGGTCTCCAACTGAATCGGGTTTAGTTTCGGCTTCTTTGTGTTCTTAGTGGTGATATCTCTGGAACTAATTCGTGGCCGGTCTCCGTGCGAACATCCAGGCGATGGCGGGATACGTTCCCGGCGAGCAGCCGCGGGGCGGCGCGGTCGTCAAGCTCAACACGAACGAGAACCCGTATCCGCCGTCGCCGCGTGTCTTCGAGGCGATTCGCGAAGCCCTGACCGGCGACAAGCTCCGCAAGTACCCCGAGCCGCTCGGCGACACGTTTCGGCAAGTCGCCGCCGAGGTACTCGGCGTATCGGCCGACCAGATTCTGATCGGCAACGGCTCGGACGACTTGCTCACGATCCTCACCCGGGCGTTCGTTCCCGAGGGCGGCCTGATCGTCGCGCCGACGCCGAGCTACGTCCTCTACAAATCGCTGGCCGAGATTCAGGGGGCTCGCTTTCAGACCGTGCCGTTCACGGCCGACTGGCGATTTCAGTTGGAATCGAATGAATCGCCCGACCTGGTGTTCGTGCCAAACCCCAACTCGCCGACTGGCACGTTCTTCGACCCGGCCGACGCGTGTCCACTTGCCAAGCAGCTCAATTGCCCGGTGGTCCTGGACGAGGCCTACGTCGATTTCGCACCGAGCAACGGCCTGAAGTACACGACCGAGCCGAACCTGATCGTCACGCGCACGCTCAGCAAGTCGTACGCGCTCGCGGGGATTCGCTTCGGTTTCGCGGTCGCCCACCCGAGCGTCGTCCGGGAACTCGCGAAGGTGAAGGACAGTTACAATTGCGATGTCCTGAGCCTCGCCGCCGCGACGGCCGCGCTCGCGGACCAAGAATATCTGCACGAAACGCGAACGAAGATCCTGGCGACCCGCGCGCGCTTGACGAACGAGTTGGTTGGACTCGGCTTCGTCGTCTTGCCGAGTGAGGCGAACTTCGTCTGGGCCCGATGCGATCGGCCGGTGAAGCCGATCTACGAAGCGCTGAAAGCCCGCCAGATTCTGGTGCGGTACATGTCGTACGCGGGCCATGGCGACGGGCTACGAATCTCGGTTGGCACGGACGACGAAATCGATCGGCTCCTCGCGGAGTTGCGAACGCGGTAAGCGAGGTGACTTCTCCGAACGTCGCGAAATCGAACTTCGTGTCTTGATGCGCCCAAGTATAATGGCTGGTGAGGACAGTCCGCCCGATGCTGGACTCACCGATGCTCGCCAACTCCACACGTCCGTATCCGTTGACCCGCCTCTTTTTCTGGGTCGCGTTCCTGCACTTACTGTTGACGGCCGGCGTCCTGCACCGGGCCAACCACCCCGAGGCGACGCGGACCGAAGTGCTCGTAATGGAGATCGGCCTGCTCGCGCTTTGGCCGGTGATCGCCATTGAAACGTGGGTCGCGTTCGCGATCCGCGATCGCGTCGTCCGACCGTTTCGACCGACTCTGGTGCGGGCGATCTT
>JANLUE010001121.1:0-3414 GCA_031363325.1 Gemmataceae bacterium | reverse complement strand
AATGCGGCGACGCTCGCCGGTCACGTCGAAATCGCCAACCGAGTTCGCTTCGTCCGACCCAAATCGAGTGATTTGATAAACGCCGGCCTGGAGCACGATCGTGTCGCGACCGGGGGTCTCATTGGCCTTCGTGATCGCTTCGCGAAGCGATAGGCGGTTGTCGAGCGGGCTCACCACGTCGGCGAAGGTGTTGACGAGGAACGTGCTCGCCGGCACATCGCGAACCTCGAGCGGTTCGATTCTCAGGCTCGCGCGTGACATGTTGATCCCCCTCTGAACCGGCGGCGTCAAGCGCCGTCGAAGTCCATGCGTCGCGGGGGAGCAAAAGGCGTCAGGGAATTTTTCAGATTGTCTTGTGGGACAGGTTTCCAACCTGTCGGAACCGCAGAGAGCGTCTCCAACACACGAAACCTTCGGATCGTTTCGGACAAGTTGGAAACCTGTCCCACAAGCCAGGTGGCACAGGTTTTAGCTGTGCGACACAGGTTGGAAACCTGTGCCACAGGATCGAAATCTCAGGGTTTCGGCGATTCGTCGCCGGACATGGCGTCGTAGAGCCAGGCGCGGGCGTAGCGCCAGCCGCGGTCGGCGGTCGAAGGAGAAATGCCCAGGCACTCGGCGGCCTGTTCCAGGGTCAGCCCGCCAAAGAAGCGTAGCTCGACCAGTTCGGCCTTTTGGGGATCGTGGACGGCAAAGCGTTCGAGCGCCTCGTGCAGGTCGAGGAGTTCATCGTCGGTTTCAATCGCCGGCAGGTCGCCAAATTCAACGGGTTCGCGTTGCCGGCCGCCGCCGTGCTTGCCGCGTTCCTTACGACGTGCGTTATCGACGAGGATGTGCCGCATCGCCCGCGAAGCGGCACCGAAGAAGTGCCGGCGATTCTCGAACGATTGCGGCCCACCGCCCGTCAGCCGAAGGTAAGCCTCGTGAACGAGGGCCGTGGCGTCGAGCGTCAGGCCGGGCCTCTCGCCGATCATGTGCCCGGCGGCCAGTTGCCGCAACTCGCCATAGACGTGCGGCCACAGGCGATCGCCGGCTTCAACGTCGCCACGCGCCACAGCGTTCAGAAGCTCGGTAACTTCGGACATGAGCGGAGCCACATCGGCCTGGGTTACCGTCTTATTCTACACCGACGCGGAACGTCGGTCGAACGGACCTGTGAAGCGAGCGCGGGCCGACCCATCCCCCGCCGCCCACCAAAGATTCGAGCGAGCGATGTTCCTTCGCGCGCAAATACCCGTCCCGCCCGCGTCCCATCGAATTCCGACTTTTCCGTTGACACAGCGCGAGGCCAGGGTATTGTCCCGGCCCGGTCGGTCCGCGCGCTGGGGGGCGGCCGCACATCGAGCTTCTGGGATTCGTCTCCATGGCCGAGCGGCGCTCCGTCAAGCTTCAACTCGATTCGCTCGGCGATCGGCTCTTGCCGGGCAGCGCCGTCGCGCCGGCGCCAACCAGTACTTCGACCGCGACCGTCGCTCAATCGACCGCGCCCGTCGCGCCGCAACTAGCCGTGGCGCAGGGGGCGAAGCGCCACTATTCGCATATTCGCGTGGCGATGCTCGCGTACGTCGGCACGCCGGTCGGCACGTTCGAGAAGAAGCTGCTTCGTGAAAGTGTCGATCTGATCATCCCGAACGTCACGTACCTGAAGCAATTCGACGCGCTCGCACCCGGCACGCCGCAGATGATCTACACCAACGTGTCGAACATCTATCTCGACCTCCACGCCGACTGGCTCGCGTTCGCGGACCGGCGGGGCTACGACCGCGAGGGGGCTTTCTACCACGTCAATCGGGCGACCGCGTTCACGGGCGATAGCGGTTCGTCGAAGCCGGTGAACTGGTTCTGGAACATCCAGCGTGGCAGCGACGCGTCCGGTTGGACGAACCTGACGCCGGCCACGCGGCGAAGCAATCAGACCGTGGCCTTCGCGCCGGCCGGCCAATCGGTCGTGATCGGCTACCCGGATAAGTTCCACGAAATCAACGTGGCGATCCGATCGGTCGGCTCGAGTTCGTGGGGCGCCCGGCTCGAATACGCGTCGACCCGCGACGCGAACGGCAACCCGACCTTGTGGAAGCCACTCACGACAGTGTCCGACACGACCTCGGCGTTGCGGCGTTCGGGCACGCTGACGTTCGACCCGCCGTCCGACTGGCGGCCCGCTCGCGTGAATGGCTCGGAGTTCCTGTACTTCGTGCGGTTCCGGACGACCGGAATTGGAACAGCCCCGGTGGCGAGTTCGGTACTCGGTCGCGACTACGTGAAGGCCGGCGGCAAGAACTCGGGCACGATCCCCGCCTTCGATTCCAACGCGGATCGCAACCACGACGGCCATCTTTCCGACAACGAATACAAATATCGCCGCGCCGGGTCCGATGCTCGCTTCGAATACGAAAGCCGTCTGTTCTACCCGGCCTATGGTCAGATGCGCTTCGCCACGAACCCGGCGAATGGCGGGCTCCGCAACTGGGCGGTCGACTACGCCCGACGCTTCCTGGCCGAGCACCCGAACGCCGACGGCTTGTTCCTCGACAACTCGTTCGGTCGACTTCAAGTCGATCCGCGAACCGTTCAGGAATCGTTCTCGAACTACGCGGAGGACTATGGTTCGTTGGTCGGCAGCGTCGAGTCGGGGATCGGCACGAAGTGGGTGCTCGCGAACACGGCCGGCAGCGGCCCGAGCGCGCAACCCCTTGCGAAGTACGGCGTCTCGTACATCGAAGAATTCGCGCTTCGTCCGTTGAAGCACACCTGGCGACAGTTTGAGGACATCGCCGACCAGACCGACGAACGCTTTCGCCTGATGAACGGCAACGGCTTCGCGGTGCTCGACACGTACCCAGCCGGCGGCTCGCCAACGGACCCACGCACTCAGCTTGCGGCGCTGGCGTACTACTATTTGCTCGCGGACCCGGAACGGACGTTCGTGATGTTCAACGGCGGCTACGAACCGAGCACGGCCTGGTCGCGGCACTGGACGGACGCCGTGAAATACGACATCGGCCGGCCACGAGACAAGTGGTCGGTGTTCGCACAGGGCGACGACCCCGCCAACAAAGCAATCGACTACAAGGTCTATCAACGCCAATACGATCGAGCGCTCGTGCTCTACAAGCCGGTCTCCTATTCGCAGGGCCGCACCGGCACGATTGGCAACGGCACCGCGACGTACCACAAGCTGAACGGCAACTACCGCGAACTTCACGCCGACGGCACGCTCGGTTCGGTCATCACGTCGATTCGCCTCCGCAACGGCGAAGGGGCGATTTTGGTGAAGGCGTAGCGTTCGACGCTCGCCATCGGCGCAAGCTGAAACCTCATGCCGTCCAGTCGCGGAGTACGGATTGAGGTACTTGTTTAGCGCCCCTGGACGCCGGGTGGGGAAATCCGCATAACGCTTGCAGCTGACACGGT
>JANLUE010001084.1:0-5745 GCA_031363325.1 Gemmataceae bacterium | reverse complement strand
GCGTCGAGTATAACTTTCGCTTCGAATCCGCCGACGGGAAAACGAAAAAGTCCGGATCGGGGAAGCTCTTCGAGCGACGGCGCGGCGGACCGAATGGCGACTTCGACCCCGAGGGCCTCTTCATCAAGGCTGGGCCGATCTCGATGGAATGGTCTCGGGGCGGCCAGGATCGGGGCTGGATCTACTACGCACCGGAGAACTGTTCCGTTCTCATCGCGAACGCCAGCGGATTCGCACGCCAGGCCGAGCTGCAGTTGGATCGCACGCAACACGTGCGACCCGAACTCGACCTGCGGCGATTCGTAAAGAAATAAGTGTCGCCCAGGAATGAATTGCGGTGAACCTCGCCCTCCCGGCAACTCGAACCTTCGCCAACGGCTCGAACCCTCGGTCGGCCGACGTATGTTACTTCGGTACGCACGGAGAGGCCGACGATGAAATCCTTGTTGACGATGGTCGCTTGCGCGTTGCTTGCCGCCGGAATCGGCATTGCCGCCGAACCGGTCAACGACTCGTCGCACTGGCCGCAATTCCGTGGGCCGGGCGGGCAGGGTCATGTCGCCGGGCCCATTCCAGCCGCCTGGAGCGAAGGCAAAAACATCGCCTGGAAGGTGCCGATCGCGGGCAAAGGGTGGTCGTCTCCCGTCGTCGCGGGCGGCAAGATTTGGGTGACCGCCGCCGTTCCGACCACCGGCGAAGGACTGAGCCTCCGTGTCATTGGCGTCGACCTGATATCGGGCGAGATCAAACACGATGTCGAACTGTTCGCCGTTCCCAAGCCGCCACCACTTCACGCCCGGAACACACCGGCTTCGCCAACCCCGGTCGTCGTTGGCAACCGAGTGATCGCCTCGTTCGGCAGTGATGGCATCGGGTCGGTCGATGTCGCCACGGGCAAGCTGTTGTGGCGGCACGACAAGCTGAAAGTGAACTACGAGAGCGGGCCGGGTAGTTCGCCGGTCCCGTACAAGGGCCGCGCGATTCTGCCGTGCGATGGTGCCGACGCCCAATTCATCGTCGGCCTCGATGCGGCCTCCGGAGACGTGGCCTGGAAGACCGAGCGACCGGCCGCCGCCAAAAAGCCAGCCAACGAGCGTCGGGCGTTCTCCACACCACTTCTCATCACAGTCGATCGGCGCGATCAGTTGGTCGTTCCCGGTGCCCAGTGCGTCTACAGTTACGACCCGGAGACCGGGAAGGAATTGTGGCGCGTGACCTACACGGGGTTCTCCAACGTCCCCCGACCCGTGTTCGCCAACGGGCTCGTCTACGTGTGCACGGGCTACTTCGCACACGAACTGTTGGCGATCCGGCCGGACGGCCGAGGCGACAACACCGCGACACACGTCGCCTGGCGCTACAAGAAGAACGTGCCGAACGTCCCCTCACCGGTCGTTGTCGGCGGCCTCCTGTTCATGGTCTCGGACCAGGGAATCGCGACGTGTCTCGACGCCAAGACCGGAGCGCTCAAGTGGACCGAACGGCTGTCCGGAACCTACACCGCGTCTCCCTTGGTCCGTGGCGAGACGATCTACGCGTTCGCCGACGACGGCAAAGCCGTGCTGTTCAAGGCGGCCGACGCGTTCGAGGAAATCGGCCGGAACCAACTCGATGGTCGCATCCAGGCCACGCCGGCCGCGGTCGGCAACGGCCTGATCGTCCGCACCGAGGGATCGCTCTATTTGGTGAGCGAAGCGAAGCAACGCGCCGACAAAAAGTGAATCGCGGAAACTCGCTTCACGAACTTCGCGATCCGGCCCTTGGGCGGTCGCGGCAAACGAAACCCAGTTGTACTTCTCCGCGTCCAACGCTCTCCACGTTTTGCCGCCTTTGAGTCGCTGGTGATCTCCACAGTCGCTACGGCATCCGCCCAAGGCTCGCCTCGGCTTCGCCCGCCAGCCAACTCAACTTCGCGGCCATCGACCATTCCTTCAATACCTCCTTTGCTTCGGGTGTGCCGATCGCTTCCAGCGCGGCGATCGCGCGGATCAATCGTCGTTCGTCGGCTGTCGGGACCACGATTCGGCCGGCGAGGACTTTCTCGATGCGAGCTTTCGTTTCGGGCGATGGCCCGGCGTCGAGGGCCTTCGTCAAAGCGCGTTCGGCGCGACGGCCGGCGTCGGTCAGGGCCTTGGTCGCACGCTCGCGAACGGCGAACTTCGGATCGTCGAGTTCGCCGATCAGCGCGGCGACGTTCAGGACGGGAAGCTCCGGCAATTCGATGACGGCCTTCTTCAATTTGTCGACTCCGTCGGCCTGTTTCGCCAACGCCCAGACGATTCGATACGCCTTCGCGGCGTCGTCGCCCTTCAGGTCCGCCCACCACGTTTCGGGCAAAGGGACATCGACACGCGCGTCCCAGATGTAGGCGAGACCGTCGCCGGCGGCCGACACGATTCGTCGGCCATCGCGGCTGAACTGAAGGCTGTTGCCGTAGGTCGAATGGGCCGGCCGATTAAAGATTTCCTGGCCCGAGAACGTGTCGGCCACCCGGAGTACGCCTTTCGCATCGACCCGGGCGATCGTCAGGCCGTTCGGCGCGAACGCCAGCGCCCAGGTTCCTTCAAACTTGGCCTTCCATTCGCCGATCGCCTTGAATGAATGAGCGTCGAACAGATGCAATTGGCCGTCGCGCAAGGCGACCGCGATGATCCGACCATCGGGGCTTAGGCGGGCAATGGCCACGTCCGTCGCCTTGCCGGTTGGGCCATCGTAGAACACGTGCGTTTGCAGAATCGCGCCGGTCGTGGCGTCCTGGCGAATCAGGCTGAGCCGAACCGTCTGGCCCTCCCAGAAATAGTTCGTTCGCACGACGCTTCGCCCGTCGGCCGCGAAGCCGGCCCAGCGATCGAAGTTGTTCGTGCCCGCCTTGTGATCCTCGGACTCCCAGATCCGTTCGCCGCTCGTCACGTCGAGCATGCGCAGGCGACCAAACGTCGCGGCCATCAGAACGCGCTTGCTGTCGGGCGAAAAGAACATGTTGGTGATGCCGTACGACGCGTTCGCGATGCGGAAGCCTTCGTTCGGCAAGGTGCGAAGTTCGCGTTCGTTCGCCAGGTCCCAGACGATGACCTTGCTCCCCCGGGCGAGGACGAGCAATTTGCCATCCGGTGAAAGTGCGAAGTTGTTCCGCGGATAGGCGACGTGCGCGTCCGGGTCGTCCGACTTCGGACGCGGCGCGTCGTTCGCGAGTTCGACCGTCGCGGCGTGTCGATCGTAGCGCTTCACAAGTCGGCCGGTTGCCGCTTCGCGAATCTCCGCCTTGCCGAAGTCTTCGTTCAAGATCAGCCAGCGCCCGTCGGGCGAGAGGCCGGCACGCAGGTCCTTGTGGTAGCCTTCGTTCGGGATCGCTTTGCCCGTCTTCGCGTCGCGGCGAACGATTTCGCCTTCGCCACCCCCGGTGATGAGCACTTTCGACGCATCGTCCGTGGCGAACAAAACCGACGAATTCTCGGGCGTGAACGGCGGACAGAGCGAGGTCAGTTCGTAGGTCGTCAAATCGCAACGGACCGTGCCGCCCATCGAATCGACGGCGAACAGCGTTCGGCCATCGGCACTGAAGCGGACGCGCGATGGCGTATTGTCTCCCTCGCGACCGGGGATCGGAGGCATCTTAAAGGCGTGCCGTTTCTGCTTCTTCGCCAATTCGTAAACGACGATGTTGTACTTCGAGTCGAGGTAGGCCGCGACGTTGCCGGCCGGATCGAGCGACCACGTGGACGTGAACAGTTCGCCGAATCCCCGGCCATCGTTCAGCCACAGGTCGGGCAGTGGATGTTCGACCACGGTTTTGCCGGTCGTCGGGTCGAATTCGATCAGCGAGGCGTTCTTGCCGGCCGTCGCGAGCCCGATGATGTTGTTCCGCGAATTCACGAGTGATTGCCAGCGAGCCTGGTCCGGCGATGGCCACTCGTTGATCGTCTTCCCGTTCGCCAGATCGAGCGTCACCATTTTTGGGTTGACGCTCTGCGCGGAATGGATTGAACCTCCAGCGATGCCCTTGGGCCACCGCACTTCGGCCGATTCGCAGATGAGTTTCTTGCTATCGGCCGTGAACTGCACGAGGTCGATCTTGCGTTCGCGCTCGAGCCAGTGCGTTTCCTTCAAAGTGGCGGCGTCGTAAATTCGGATGCCCAGCCAGCCGTCCAGGTTGACGATCGTTTTGCCGTCGGGCGAGATCGTCGGCCGCGGCACGGTGTTGTTCGCCGTATCGCAAATCCAACGGCGACTGCCATCGCGCAAGTCCCAGAGGTGCACGCCGGTGCTGGCCGTCACGGCCCAGCGGCCATCGGCCGACACGTTGCCGAACCAGATGCCCTCGCCGTTGCGATACGCCCGGGTGCCAAAGCGCTGCAGTGCCCCTACGGGCAGTGGGCCATCGATGTTCGCCTGTTCGACGACCGGCGTCGATTTCGCTTGCGTGGGCGAATCTTTCGGTTCGCCCGGCCCGGTGCCGAGATAGAGGCCGGTTCCGATGCCGATCGCGCTAAGAACGAGCGCGAGCTTCGCGACGGCACTCCACGCCGACGCGACTGGCATGAGCCCGGCGATCGCCTTTGGTAAGGCGGAATCGCGAAGGAGGAACGCCGTGCGATCGACGAGCGTGTTCGGCACGCTGGCGCGAAGCGTCGTCCCTTCGAGGACCGTAAGCGCGAGCGGAATCGCCAGCACGCCACGCCGGCCGAGCCGTTCTTTCAGCAGCTCCCGGCCCTCGTCCAAGTCGCGGAGCAACGTTCGCCGCGAGACTTTAAGTTGTTCGGCCGCCCGGTCGCGGGTCACGCCTTCGATGTAGCACAACACCATCGCGGCCCGAACGCGGTCCGGCAGGCGGTTCAGTTCTTCGTCGAGGAGGCCGCGAATCTCGGCCCATTCGACGCGGGCGTACGGGTCGCTCGATTCACTCACGTCGGCGATCGGGGCGCTGGGTCGAAGTTTGGAACGGGCCTTGTTGGCGATGTTCCACGCGACGCGATAGAGCCAAGTCGAAAGATACTCCGGCTGACGGATCGACGCGACCTTGCGGGCGAGCGTCAGGAACACGGCCTGGAAAACGTCCTCCGCGTCGCCGCGTCGGCCGAGCACCCGTCGACACACACCCAAGACCAACGGCCCATGTCGATCGACGATCTCCGCGAACGCCGCCTCGTCGCGCGTCTCGCGAATGCGCCGGAGGAGCTCGGCATCGCCAATCGGCTTCAGCCGAGCGGCCAGCCCACGAATCGTGTCGCCGAGCTGGCGGTGTAGGTCGACCATGTCGAGTTCCCCCAAGTTCAGTCGTTTGGCGTGGGCGGTGGGCGTTGGGCGATTCGATCAAACGCTAAGCCGAATGTCAGTTCAAAAAATAAACTTCTTTGCAAAACGGGGACACCCCCCTTCCGACCCGGGCCCGGCCGAAATTAAACTTCCTTTGTTTTTTGTCGCAATTCGTGTCATTTTGTCGCACCGCCTCTTGGTCGCCGGCCCGGTCGGCGCGTGCTCTCCGACCAATCTCCCTCACGTGAACTATACTGGACACAATAACATTAGTCAAGTCGAGTCGCGGAAATCGCCCGACGACGCCGAGCGGCCGCGTCAAGCCCTCGACAACCGCACCTTGCCTGAGGCTGCCGATGATCGGCCCGCGACGTTGGCATTTCCCGGCGGCAAGGCCAAATGCACCGAAAAACTCGGCGGCATGATCAAGCAGTATCGCCGGGCCGCGTGAATCGGTTCATTCAAAACTCAATTCTCGCCGACGCTTCCCAG
>JANLUE010001082.1:0-4240 GCA_031363325.1 Gemmataceae bacterium | reverse complement strand
CATGCGGGCGAGCATCGGGAACCCCTCGCCAATGCGAACGCCGGTGACGTTCGTCGCGATCGGCTTCCACGGGCCGGCCACTTCCTTCGGCGCGTCCGGCTTCAGATCGAACATGTCCTGATGCGGCGGCCCGCCGACGAGGTACACCAGGATCACCGACTTGTTCGACGCCCGCGACTCTTCCGCGCGCAAAAGCTTCGGCAACGTCAGCCCGCCAAGCGAAAGCGAACCGATCGTCAGAAAGCCACGTCGGGAGTATGGCATGAGGCGCTCCAAGGAAGATGCGCAATCGGCGGGTGGGCGACTTGGGCGAAGCGAACATCGGCGGGATGAGAGGAGTCTACGCGAGAATACCGGGGTCACGCAAGCCAAAATGCGGGCGAATTCGAGTGGGACAACCAGGTACCCGTGTCGGCTCCGACGCCCGCATTCAATTCGAGTTCGCCCCGATCAATTCAAGTTGGTCCGCGAGTCTCTCCGTCGCGCCGACCCAGACGTAGCTGACCTGCCGGGGGTGCATGCCAAGGACGCGGGCGATTTCCGCCTGGGGCAGGTCCAGATAGTAGTGCATCTCGAAAATGGTTCGTTCGTCATCCGGCAGGGCGGCGACTTTCGCGTGGAACTCGGTCCAGGCGGCGAGGCGGGCCGGGTCGTACGTGTTCTGGCCCGGGTCCGGGCCGATGAACGACTGCGACGATTCGCCGAGCCCCAGGCGCTCGCGCTGGCGGAGCTTCGCCTCGCGGCCCGACATGTCGAGGAGCACCTGGCGAACCTTGAACGCGGCCAGTCGGAAGAAGTCAGCGACCGTCGGTGGCTCCGTCTTTTCGACCGTCTGCACGAGCCGAAGCCACGTTTCGTGAACGACGCTATCGAGTTCGTGGCGATTGCGGAGGGCGGGGAACGATTCGTTCAACATCCGGGCGGCGAGTCGACGCAAGCGATCGCAGGCCCGATTGAGCAATTCGCGACGGGCCGTCCGATCCCCCGCGAGGATGCGATCGATCAAGCTTTGCAGGTGAACCGTGCCGTCGGGAGCCATGCTCAATGCCTCAGGGCCGCCGGGCCGAACGTGACGACCGTCACATCGTTCGCCGGATACCGCCGAACGTAGCCCAGCACGCCGTCGACGGTCAGGCCATCGACGGCCGCTTGAATTTCGCTGAGCGGCCGGATGCGGTTCAAATAGTACCAGTCCGAGGCGAGCGCGCCGGCCCGGGCCGACGTCGAGTCCTGCCGCATGATCAGCGACGCCTTCAAGCCAACCTTCACGCGATCGAGTTCCTCGGCCTCGATGCCATTCGCCAAATTGCGAATCTCGGCGAGCGTTCGATCGAGCGTCTCTTGCGCCAACTCCGGCCGGGCGCCCGCATAGCCGACGATCGAGGCTCGGTCGCGGAACGTCTCGTAGCTCGCGTAAACGGAGTAACACAGCCCGTGCTTCTCGCGGACGTTGGCGAACAGGCGTGAACTCATGTCCTGGCTCAGCACGCCGACCGCGCCGCGAACGTTGTAGAAGTCCGGGTCGCCGATCGGCACGCTCGGGAACGCCAGCGAAATCTGTGTCTGGTCCAGTTCCTTTTCGATATGCCCCGAGGCCGGCGCGTTCGGGCCGATCACGAGCGGCGGTCGATCCTTGCCGACCCAGTCGCCGAACAATCGCTCGACTTCGTCCTTGACGGCCGGCCAATCGAGGTCGCCGGCCATGGCCAGGATCACATCGCGGGGCTGATACAACTCGGCGTGTTGAGCGCGAACGTCATCGATCGTCGTGGCTTCAATGTCGGGGATTAGCCCCCGGTTGTCGCGGCCGAGCGGGTCCGGGTAGTACCGTTGCCGAAGTTCGATCATCACCTTGCGTTGCGGCTCGTCCTCAGTCGATTGAATGTCCTGAATGCTCAGCGATTTGGCGGCATCAAGTTCGCTCGCCGGCAAGTGCGGTCGGCGCAGGATGTCCGCGTAGATCGGCAGGGTCGCGAGCAAATTGCGCGCGAGCGTCGCACCCGAGAGTTGCACGTTCAGCGTGCCGGCGCTCTCGCCGCGATCGACGCCCAGGTTATCGAGCGCGTCGGATAGTTGTCGGCTATCGCGGCTGCCGGCTCCGCGCGTCATCAAGTCGCAGACGAGCGCGGCCAGACCGTATTTCCCGACCGGATCGCGGGCGGCGCCGGCCGGGACGAAGAATTGAAACGCGGCCGACCGGACGTGGGGCATCCGCTCGGCGAGGAGCGTGAGGCCGTTCGGCAACGAATGGACGTGAATATCTTGGGGCACGCGTTCTCTCAAAAATCAGACGCAATAGGCGGCGTACTCTTCGCGCCGCTCGCGATACGACGTTCGGGCGCTCACGAAGCCGAACGATCGATAGAGTCGAACCGCCTCGAAGTTTCGCTCGCTAACATCGAGGGCGACCGTCGTCATGCCGGCCCGGCGGAACCCATCGAGCGCGGCCGCGAGCAACGCCGAACCGAGTCCTTGCCGCCGATGTTCGGCCAGGACCGCGATGTTCTGGATCATCCCGGTCCCGCCTGAAGCGATCCCCTGAATGCAGCCGCAATACTCGTTCGCGTCGCGGACGAGCCAAGTCGCCTCCGGCACGAAGCCTTCGTGATCGGCAATCCGACGCATCAATTCTACGCACCCGTGCAACTGACCCAGGTTCGGAAAGAGATCGGCATCCAAGGTGTAACGAAACGACCGATACTTCACCTCCGCGTGCGCCTCGAGCAACTCGGGCTCCCACGGCACGAGCTCGTAGCCGATCGGCGCGACCACCCGGGAAACTTCCCGGAGGGTACGCTCCATGCGAAACCGCTTGCAGTAAGTGGCAACGAGCATCAAGGTTGGGTTGACGCGGGCGGAGATATGTTAGGGCGATGCCCCCGCGATCGCTAGGATTTCGCAGGGAGGGCGTATCGTGTCGTTCGCGGACGTGCTCGACATTTTGTACGAGGACAACCACGTCATCGCGGTGAACAAACCGTGTGGTTGGCCGAGCGCGCACTTCGGGGGCGACGAGGAGACCATCGACCGGGTTGTGAAAGCGTATCTCAAGGAAAAGTACGCCAAACCGGGGAAGGTGTTCCTTGGCGTCGTGCATCGGCTCGACAAGCCCGTGTCCGGCGTCCTGATGTTTGCCCGCACGAGCAAGTCGGCCGCCCGGCTGAGCGAACAGTTCCGCGAGAACCTGATCGAGAAAACCTACTGGGCGGTTGTCGAAGGCGCATCCGAGCTCCCCCCGGCGGGCACGTTTGAGGACTGGCTCAAGAAGGAACCGATCGCGGGGCAAGTCGAGGTCGTCGACCCGGACACCTATGAGGCTAAGCAAGCGCTCTTGCACTACACCGTCCGGGGAACGCACGGGGGCTTGACGCTCGTTGAAATTCGGCCGCAGACGGGGCGAACACATCAATTGAGGGTGCAGTTCGCTTCGCGCGGTTGGCCGATCTACGGCGACGGCAAGTACGGTTCGAAGTTTGGCTTCGGCGTCGGCATCGGGCTGCACGCGAAGGAGCTGACGTTTCTGCATCCGACCCGGCACGAGCCGATCACGCTCGCGGCCGATGTGCCGCGCACCTGGCGGGGCCGATTCGCCTATCTGTTGAAGTCTGGATGAAGACGCTGGCCGATGTGTGGTCGGTTGGCGAAACTGAATCGATCGTCCATCTCCCATCTCCATGGAGTATCGCATGCGACTTTTGACCGCCGTCACTCTCGGGCTGGCCGTTCTGGCTGCCCCGGCCGTCGCGACCGCCGAAGAGAAGAAGGACAAGGAACTGACCGGGACGTTCAAGCGGAAGGCCGGCGACCTCGACTTCAAGATGACGTTCAAGAAGGACGGCGTCATGGTATTCGAGGTGGCGATCGGGGCCGATAGCTGCGTGATGGAAAACAAGTACGTGAAGGACAAAGACGGCGTCTACAAGTTCGAAGTCACGAAGTTCGAGAAGAAGGGCGACTTCCCGGTGACGAAGGAAAAGGGCTACGAGTTCAGCTTCAAGTTCGCCGTCAAGGACGGGAAGGCCACGCTCAGCGACTTCAAGGGAGCGGACGTCGATGACGGAGCGAAGATGGCGATCGAGGGGGAATACGAAAAGGGCGACTGATCCTGTCGGCCCGCCGAGGCCGAAGCGCGGCGAGGCCACCGGGACGACGGACGGCCGATACTCGGACCCGGCCTCGCGGCTGAGTTGACGAGGGGCGGTCCGTCGGCCCGGCGGAGCCCCCAGGGCGGGCTTTGCCC
>JANLUE010001073.1:0-2763 GCA_031363325.1 Gemmataceae bacterium | reverse complement strand
TAGTCCCTCGGGTGAACCCGCAACGACCAGCATCTAATGCTTTTTCGGCGCGGGCAAGTATTGGGCTGCGGGCAAAGCCCGCCCTGGGGGCTCCGCCACCCGAGCGAACCGTCCCGTATCAACGCGTCGCCGGCTCGTCGTGGCCGACGGTCGTGACTCGCGAGCCCGGCGGGACGGTGGCGGGTTCGTTCATCAAGGCGACCAACTGGTCCTGCGCGACCTTGAAGTTCGGGTCGACCTGGAGCGCGAACGCCAGGTGTTGACGGGCCTGTTCGATTTGGCCGTTGTGGATCATCATCTGGGCGAGGTTGTATCGAGCGTCGACTTCCTTCATCGACTTGCTCAGCCACGCGTAGCCTTCCTCGTAGCGGCCGGCCCGGGCCAGCGTGAAGCCGAGGTGAATCCGATACATGCGGTTGTCCGGATCGAGCTTAGCGGCCTTGTGATAGCTCTCGGCGGCCGCGTCCCACTGGCGTGCTTGGCCCTGGCGCACGGCGATGAAGCCCCACACCTTCGCATTGTTCGGATGCAGCGTCCGCAACTTCTGTTCGATCTCCGTGAGCTTCTCGTGCTCGCCGGACGTGTGATACAACTGGCCGAGTCCGATCAGCGCCTCGGCGTTCTTGGGTTCGCGCTTTAGCACTTCTTGATACGTTTCGCGCGCTTGATTCAGCAGCTTCTCGCGCTACGCCGTCGGCTTGTTCTGATCGCGTGCGACGGACTCGACCCAGTTGTTGGCGAAAACGATCAGGGTCGAGGTCTGAAGGGGCCCTTCCTTCTTGGCCGATTCCTTGTCGTCGGGCAGGATCACGACGTGCTTGCCGGCCGTCGAGCTCGATGGGGCCGTGGGCTGATTGACCGGGAAGGTCGGCTGTTGGGTGGGCGTCGACTTGCACCCCGCGAGGCCAGCCAGGAGCCCCCCGGCCAATACCAATTTCCAGTGCCGTTCCATGGCATCCTCGCGTGGGGAAAAAGTAGCGGGAGGCGGTGGCCTCCCGTGGTCCGTCGTGTGCGACCCACCGCGGGTCAGTTGAACTCGGCGATGAAGCTCGTCGCCGCTTCGGCGACCAGTTCGCGCGTCAAATGCACGGGATGCCGTTTGTATCGACAAATCGACTGGACAATTTCCAGTAAATCCCGGCAGTCTGAGGCACGTGGGCTACGACCACGGGAATAGTATCGCTCGTACAGGTAGTCGATCGCCTCCAGGCAGAACGGCATTCCCAGTTTTCGGGCGTAGTTCGCGAAGATTTTCTCATACACGTCCCGCGTCGGCGCGTGGACTTGAACCTTGTGGCGAATGCGCCGCAGGAACGCGTCGTCGACCAGGTCCTTCGGATCGAGGTTCGTGCTGAAGATGATCAGTTGCTCGAATGGCACCTGGAACTTCTTGCCGTTGGCCACGGTCAGGAAGTCGTGCCGGTCTTCGAGCGGCAGAATCCATCGATTCAGCAGCTCCTTCGGCGACACAATCTGTCGGCCGAAGTCGTCGATCAGGAACACGCCGCCGTTCGCCTTGAAGTGAATCGGGGCCTGGTAGAACTTCGACTCCGAGTTGTACTTCAGGTCGAGCATTTCGAGCGTCAGTTCACCACCGGTCACGATGACCGGCCGACGAATGCGAACCCAGCGCGGGTCGATCGCGCCCGTATTCAACAGGCGCTTCACGCTCGACTCGGCATCGACGAAGCTCGCGTCCACGTTTTCATCGACCACGTGCAGTGACGGGTCGAAGACCGTGACCACGCTGCCTTCGGCGATGAACGCGTGCGGGACGTAGATCGCCCCGCCGGCCTGGTTCATGAACTCGCCGATCGAGCGAGCCATGGCCGTCTTGCCGTTGCCCGGGGGGCCGTAAATGAACACGCTCTTGCCGGACACGATCGCGGGCCCGAGCGCGCTGAACATGTCGTCCTTGATGACGAGATGCGAGAACGGCCCGGCCAGTGTATCGGGGGTACAGCGAATGCCCGTGACTGCCTGGCGATACGTTTGTTCGACGTAGTCTTCGATGGGCACCGGGGCCGGCCCACAGTAGGCACACATTTCCATCGCTTCCTGGGCGCGCCTTCGGCCCAGGTCGGTTAGCGAGAAGCGATAGCTCACCTCGCCGACCAGATCGCCGCCCATGACCTCGATGTTCTTTTCGTCCTTGAGGAACTTGAGTCCTTCGCGAACGACTTTGAACGGCAGGCACAGGAACTGTCCCATGTCGCGGCCGACCATCGTGCCGCGCAGGTACAGGAGTTTCAGGATCAAGTCGTTCATGAAGGCCAGAGAAAGACCCGCTTCCTTCAGGGTCTCCGGCGAAGCCGGCGGCTCGGGTGCCGTCATCTCGATATCGAACGACGCGCTGGATTTGAGGTGCATGGGGTCGCGCCTGAATGGTCGAAGGGCTTTACCGGCAAGGAAATGTAGCTTACGATTCGTCCTTGGTCATTGGTCCTTGGTCATTAGTCCAAGTCCGTGGTCATCGGTACACGACCAAGGACCAATGACGAATGACCATGAACTACTTGGCCCATTTGCCGCGTGTAATGATGAACAGCGAGATCGCCCCAATTACAAGAGCGGTCATCACGACGCCGTTCGCTTCGCCGAGGAAGCCGCCCCACCATTTGATGAAGCCGGACCAATAGCCGCTCGCGAGGGCTGGCGTGGGGGCCAGAAGAATTGAAATGGCGGCGGCCAAAGCCGCGGGCCGCCAGATGGTTCGATTCGTGGGTCGCATGGTGTTCATCTCGCTGGCGAAACGGACGCAAC
>JANLUE010001012.1:0-7249 GCA_031363325.1 Gemmataceae bacterium | reverse complement strand
GCCTCGACTTGGCACTTACCGTCGAAGCACTTGGCAAACTCGCCGTTAATTCGAACAAAGCGACGGAAGCCGAAGACTATTATCGCAAAGCTGTGTCGATCCGAGAGAAGCTCGCCGCCGACTTCCCGGCTGTGCCGACGTATCGGCAGGATTTCGCCAGAACCCTTCTTAGCCTGGCGTACTCATGCCGGAGGTCTGGCAAACGGCCCGAGGCCGAAGAGCTCTTTCGCAAATGTGTATCGATCCGCGAGAAGCTCGTCGCCGACTTCCCCGGTATGGCCGAACACCAAATTGATCTCGGCGGCACCTACGTGGACTATGGCCACTTGGTCCGCGACGGTGGCAAGCCGGCCGAAAGCTTGGAGTGGTTCGAAAAGGCGATCCGAATCCTTGCGCCCGCGCTCGAGAAAAACCCTCGCGGTGTATCCGCCAAGCACTTTCTGCGAAATGGGTACTTGGGCCGTGCCAAAGCGCGCGAGCGGGAGCAGAAGTTCGCCGATGCGGTCGAGGACTGGGGCCGGGCGATTGAACTCAGTCCGCCAACGGAACAGCCGGGCTTGCGAGCGAAACGGATCCTCGCGCGCGTTCAATCGGGCCAGGTCGCCGAGGCCGTCGCGGAGACGGCGGAGTTGTCGAAATTGCCCGGCTGGAATCGCGTCCAGCTCTACGACTTCGCCTGTGTCTACTCCATCGCGAGCGGCAAGATCGCCGACAAGAAGCGCGAATACGCCGACCGAGCGATGGAGTTCCTTCGCCAAGCCGTGCAGGCCGGCTATGGGGACGGCGCCCACATGGCGAAGGACGCCGACCTCGACCCGGTGCGCGGCCGCGCCGACTTCAAAGCGATCGTCGCTTCGCTCGGTCCAGCGCCCATACAACTCGGCCCGCCGCCGCGTGAGGCGAAGCCGCGACCATGATCGCGGACGACTCGGAGCGTGCACGCGTGATCGGCGAGTGGGGGACGGGGCTTGCTACAATATCTCACACGAGGTACCCATGCCGTTACACGATTGGACTCGCGTTCCTTCGGGGCTTTTCCATCACTTCCACCAGGGTTGGGCCTGGGAGATTGGACGAAGTCTCAACCGTGGGAGACTGCCGGCGGGCTTGTCGGCCCTTGTTGAGCAGCGAAGCGGCCCGAAGGAGACGGACGTCCTGACCGTCGAACTGGCGGCCCCGGACGAGTCGTCGCAGGGCGGGACGGCCGTGCTCGAACGTCCAAAGACGAGGATACAGCGGCAAACAGACAAGGCCTTTTACGCGGAAAAGGCCAACCGAATCACGATCCGTCATCATCTCGGCCGCATTGTCGCCTTCATCGAAATTGTTTCGCCTGGAAACAAGGACGGCGACCTTGCGTTAGAGCTGTTCGTCACGAAGGTCGCACAGGCAATGCAGCAAGGCATTCACGTCCTGGTGCTCGATCTCTTTCCACCAACGAACCGAGATCCAAACGGAATTCACAAGGCGATTTGGGATCAATTCGATCGGGAGGAATTTGCGTTTCCATTGGATCAAGATCGCGTCTTCGCATCGTATGAGGCCGACGGCGTTCAAACGGCACACATCGAGACCGTCGGCCTTGGAGACACGCTGCCGGACATGCCGCTGTTCATCGCTCCCGGCGCACACGTCCTTGTACCTTTGGAGGAAACCTATCTGCGCGCTTGGGACGACACGCCAGCGGTCGTGCGCCGCCAAATTGTTGAGCCGGCCCCTCAAACGATGAAGTAGTCGAATCGCCCAAACCAACGCCGCCGGCTCTCGAAAAGAGATGAGATCAGCCGATAGGATAACCGCGGCGAAGAGGGTCGACATGCCGATGCACGATTGGGCCCGGGTTGAAGCGGGCATCTACCATGCGTTCCACCACGAATGGATTTCCGAGATCAGTCGCGCACTCAATCGCGGGCTGCTTCCGGATGACTTTTACGCCTTGCCCGAGCAGCAGGCCGCCGGGTTTGGCCCGGACGTGTTCACGTTGCAGGACACGACCGGCGACAATTCCGCGGGCGGCGGGACGGCGACGTTGACGCGGACCAAGCCCAAAACGACCCATTACGCTCAGACCCCGGCCGAGTTCCACCGCCGCAAGAAGAGTTCGATCGCGGTTCGGCATGTGAGCGGCGATCGAATCGTCGCCATGATCGAGATCATTTCACCCGGCAACAAGAACAACGCAAACGCGTTCAATGCCTTCATTCAGAAGGCCGGCGAGTTGTTGGAACACTGCATCCACTTGCTTCTGATCGACTCGTTTCCACCGAGCCGACGCGACCCCAACGGTATCCATGCCGCGATCTGGGCCATGGTCGAGGACGAGCCGTTTCCATTGCCCGCCGCTCGTCCGTTGACCTTGGTCGCCTACGAGTGCGGCTTCATCACGCAGGCCCACATTGAGACGATTGCCGTCGGCGAGTCGTTGCCCGACATGCCGCTCTTTCTCGAGCCGGGCGCGCACGTCCTGGTTCCGCTGGAAGCAACCTACGCCGGTGCCTGGGACACGGTCCCGGCCCGCTGGCAGCGCGTGATCGCGCCTGGACTCGAACGGGATGCGAGTCTAAACGGCGAATCGAATTCTTAGTCCAACAACCCAGTCAGCTCCTCGCGCAATCGCCGCAGCACGCGAGCCCGCGCGAGATAAACGGCGTTCGCCGTGAGGCCGAGTTCGCTGGCGACCTTCGCCGCGGGGCGGCCTTCGACGACCACGCCGCGAAACGCCTTCCATGTGGCCGGCGCGAACTCGTCCTGCACCAGTGTCAACGCTCGGCCGGCGACCTGGGCTCGATATTCGCGTTCGTCGAAGTCGTCCATCGGGGCCGGATGGTCGGCCAGAGCCTCCGGGGGGACGGTTTGCGGGCGACGCTTGCGGTTCAACTCGCGCCACTTGTTCGCGACCACAACGGAAAGCCAGGCCCGGAAGCTCCGCCGCGGATCGTAGCGGAAGCCCGGCAATGCCTTGAGCAACTGCGCGAACACTTCTTGAACGAGGTCGGCCGAGTCAGCCCCGGAGAGGCCGCGCCGCTTGGCCCAGTGATAGAGGAACGGCGTGTACAAGCGGACGAATCGCACCCAGGCCTCGCCGTCGGCCGAGGTGCGCAAGCGGTCGAGCAAGCTCGCGGGCGTTTGATGCATAGGCGACGATCTTAACCCGAATGACGCTCGAGTGCCACTGTTCTTGGATGTCAGATTACCTTCGCGCGCTCCAACATCGTCGTGTAGGTCGCCTCGAGATCGAGCGGCACGGCCTGGACGGCACTCAGCCATACGGGCAGCGTCGGCAAGTTGCCGCCGATGGCGAGTACCTCGGGCCACACTTCCACCAGTTCCTGCTTGGCTCGCAAGATCGGCCGATAGGCGACGGCGTATAGCCGCGTCAAGTCTTCGACGGTAACTGCGCGCAGGATCGCGTCGTGAAGGTTCGCCATACGGTCCGTCACCACGTCGATCACGACCAAAGCCACGCCGTTGTGGAGATAGCTCGCGCATTTGTGAACGAAGGCGCTTCGGTTCTCCGGTCGATCCTTGTTGGCCGGGCTGACCAGTTCGATCGCCGCCACCAACTGCGCGCCGCCCGATTGCCGAAATACCTTTACCTCGAAATCGTCCGCGAACGCCGTGGCGACCTGGATCGCTGGCGTTAGCGGCGCGTACACCTTGGGTCCGACAACGATTGGCTCGTACTCAAACGTGGCGACATCGATTTCAACGGTCGACCCCGCGTGGGCCTCGGGGTCCGCGTAGTAGCCGGGCGGCAGGATCTCCGTGAGAGCGTCGGCGATCGTGTTGCTCCAGCGCGAATGGAACGAAGCCCATTGCCGACGCTCGCTCAATGGCGGGTGGAAGTGGTCGCGTAGTGGCATCGCTCCGAACCTCCCGTAAGATCATGCCTCTCCGTTAGATTATCGTTCCCGGGGTGGCGCATGAAAGTCCCGTTGAAGTGGCTCGCGGATCACGTCGAACTGGCCGGCATTCCGTTGCCGACCCTCGTGGATCGGCTCACCATCTCCGGGCTCGAAGTGGCCGCCGTCCGACTGTACGGCCAACCGGCGCCGGCCGACCTCAAGGTCAAGCTCGCGGACCTCGGGCCGACCTGGGATCGCGACAAGGTTCTCATTGCGCACGTTCAAAAGATCGACAAGCACCCGAACGCCGACAAACTGAAGCTCGTGACGCTCGACTACGGCGCGGCCGAACCGAAGACCGTGGTCACCGGTGCCCCGAACATCGCGGTCGGCGAATCGGGGCAAAAGGTCGTACTGGGGCTCAAGGGGAGTTCGTATTTCTTCGAGGAAGTCGACAAGGCGACCAAGCAATCGAAGAAGGTCGTCAAGGTGCTCGAGCCGAAGGAGTTGCGGGGCATTCCGAACGACGCGATGTGCATGTCCGACTTCGAGTTGGGCATCTCGGACGAACATGAAGGGATCATCCTGCTCGAAGCCGATGCACCGGTCGGCGTGCCGGCCGCCGACTATCTCGGCGACGCGGTCGTCGAGATCGACGTGTTGCCGAACATGGCCCGGTGCCTGTCGATGATCGGCGTGGCCCGCGAAGTTGCGGCCCTGTTCGGCGCGGCCGTCCGGGCGAATCGCATCGAACAAACGTATGCGAATGAGTCGATCGACGGTCAGGTGAAGGTTGAAATCGCGGACCCGAAGTTGTCGGCCCGCTACTCGGCCACGTTGATCAAAGGCGTCACTGTTGGCCCGGCCCCCGGCTGGATGCGCCGTCGGCTCACGCACGCGGGCATGCGGCCGATCAACAATGTCGTCGATGCGACGAATTACGTCATGCTCGAATGGGGCCAGCCGCTCCATGCGTTCGATTATGACGTACTCGTGAGACGGGCCGGCGGGCCGCCGACGATCACGGTTCGCCCGGCGAAGGCCGGCGAGACGCTGAAGACGCTCGATGGCCAGGATCGCACGCTTTCGACCGACGATCTGGTCATCGCGGACACGCTCGGCGTGATCGCCCTTGCCGGCGTGATGGGGGGCCTCGAAACCGAAGTCACCGCGGGCACCAAGAACATCCTGCTCGAGTCGGCCAGCTTCGACTTCGTGAGCGTTCGCCGGACCGCCCACAAGTTCGCTCTATTCAGTGAGGCGAGCACACGCTTCAGCCGTGGCGTGCCCCCCGAGGCTGTCGAGCCGGCGGCCAAGCAGGCGGCCAAGTTGCTCGCCGAATGCGCGGGCGGATCCGTGTTGGCCGGCGTCGTCGATACTTACCCGGCTCCACGGCCAACGCAGATCGTGAACCTGAAGCGCGGCGAGATTCGCCGCTTGCTCGGCATCGAGTTCCCCGATGCCGAAGTCGAACGGATCCTGTCGGCGCTCCAGTTCTCGTTGCTGAAGTCAGCCGATGGCTGGCAGGTAACCGTGCCGCCGACGCGGCTCGACATCCAGGCCGGCGCGGCCGACCTGATCGAGGAACTCGCTCGCGTGTACGGCTACGATCGCCTGCCGAGCACTTTGCTTTCGGGCGAACTGCCACCGCAACGAGTGAATCGCTCGCTCACGCTCGAAGAACAAGTTCGCGACGTGCTGGCGAATGCCGGGTTGCGCGAAGCGGTCTGCTACTCGCTGACGGCCGCCGATCGCGAGACAGCCCTGGGTATCGCGGGCGGCCACGTCGCGCTCGTGAACCCGATCAGCCCCGAGCGCTCGGTGATGCGGCAATCGTTGCTCACGAACCTGCTCGACGCCGCCGCCGAGAACCTGAAACACACCGACACGATCAAGCTCTTCGAGGTTGGTTCGATCTTCGTGCCGGCCGGCGAACGACTGCCGCAAGAACCCCGACGACTCGCGATCGTTCTGAGCGGTCGCCGTCGGGCCGACGCCTGGGATGACGCCCAGGGGGCCAATGCGCCGACGCTCGATTTCTTCGACCTGAAGGGAGTCGTCGAACGATTGGTGAAAGCTTTACACGTTGGCGATGTTACGGTTCGAGCGACGAAGTCCGTGCCGTACTTGCACCCCGGCCGAGGGGCCGAGGTGTTCGTGAAGGATCAAGCCATCGGTTCGTTCGGCGAATTGCACCCGCGGTCGGCTGACACGTTTCGATTGAAGGATCGATCCGTCCTCGTCGCCGAGCTCGACCTCGATGCGTGCCTGGCGAACGTGCCCGAACGGTTCGCCTATTCGCCCGTGCCCGAACATCAGTCGGCGCTGCGGGACATCGCGGTCGTCGTTGAAGATTCGTTGACGAACGAAGCGGTCGTGACCGAGATTCGCGCGGCCGGCGGCGACCTGCTCGCCGGCGTGCGCCTGTTCGACGTCTATCGCGGCGAATCGATCCCGGCCGGGCAGAAGAGCCTCGCGTATGCCCTGACGTATCAGGCCGACCGCACGCTCAAGGACACGGACATCGACAAGGCTCACAAGCGAGTCGAAGACCGCTTGAAGCACGTCCTGAAGGCGGCGATTCGCGGGAAGGAATGAGTTGGGGGGCCGACTTGCGTGAGGCGGAAGTCAAACGATTCCATGACGCGATCCACGACCGGATCAAGACGGACCGAATTGTTGTCCTCGCGGTTGTTCGCACGGCCTGTGATCCTGCCGTCTGGCGGTCACGGACATGACGATCAGCCCTGTTCCAGTTTCTCATTTAGAATCGCACTTCCAGCCCGACCGTCGCGCCGTGCAGATAGAACGTCGTCGAGTCGATGAGCGTGGGACGCAGGACGTTGGTCACGAGCAAGAAGTTGTAGCCGAGCGTGAACCAAACGCCTTCGCCGATCTGATAGCCGACGCGGGCCCGGGCTTCCGGGATGTAGGAGACCTCGGTGTCGGTGAACTTGGTGCCGAACACGTTGCGGGTTTGGAAATTGGCGCCGACGGCGAACAGTCCCTGCGCTTCGGCGAAGTACGAACCACAGCGATACGTCACGGCCATTCCAGCCTGGCCCGCATGGACTTCGTTGCGGTCGGACACGTCGCCGAGGGCCAACGCCCCGCCCGGCAAGCGCGTGCCGAGCAAGGCCCGTTCGTGCAACTGCAGATATCGGTAACCGAGCAGCGCATCGAACCGAAGCCCACCGCGCCGTGCGACTTCGCCCCGCAAATTCAGGTCGGCCGTCGTGACGGTCAACGGGGCATCGACGAGCGTGGGGCCAGCGAAGAAGCGTCGGAACGGATCGTGCACGTTCAGGAAGTCGAACTGCAGACCGAGCGATCGGCCATCATCGAACCACGCTCCGCCGCCGACACGATATCCATAGGCCGTCGCGCGATCGATTCGGCCGAGG
>JANLUE010000383.1:0-2725 GCA_031363325.1 Gemmataceae bacterium | reverse complement strand
GCCCGGCGTCGCCAGGCGGCTCAATTGATCAGCCCATCACCGCGATTTGCCGTGGCTTGGCAGCTTCGACTTTCGGTAGGCGGACCGTGAGGACGCCGTTCTTCAATTCGGCGTCGATCTGGTCGGCGGCCACGTCTTCGGTCAACCGGAATGACCGGTGATAGTGGGCCGGTTCGTATTCCCAAAGAGCGCGCCGCTTGTCGGCGTGCGATGGGAAGCGTCGGCCGTGGATGGTCAGTTCGCCATTCTCGAAGCGAACGTCCACGTCGTTGGGTCGAACTCCGGGCAGGTCCGCGAGGAGAACGACGTCGTGTTCCGTTTCCATCACATCGACGCGCGGTCGGGCCACGACCCCGACATCGGGGGCCTCGCTCGGGTCGGCCTCGCGTTGCTTCAGCGATTGTTCGGCCATGTTCGCACTCCGTAGTCGTAAGTAATTGAGTTAGTTGGCTTTTACGCCGATCTTGCGTGGGCGGGCGGCTTCGCTTTTGGGCAGCGTCAGTCGGAGAACGCCGTGCTCGAATCGGGCGTCCACTTTGTCGGGATCGACGGGAGCGGGGAGCGTGAGCTCGCGGCTGAACGAGCCGGCGAATCGTTCCTGGCGATGCCAAACCGCGTTGGCCGGCTCGGCCGACTTGCGGTCGCCGCTGAGCGTGAGTCGGTTCCCTTCCGTAACGGTCACGTCGATCGCGTCTGGAGCAATCGCTGGCAGGTCCGCTTCGATGTGGAACGCGGCTTCGTCTTCCCAGACGTTCAGGGCCGGTCCCGTCGACGGCGCTTGCCCGTTCCGGCCGAGGAACCGGTCCACATCGTTGCGGAACCCCTCCATCTCGCGCCAGAGCGAGCCAAACACTTTCGGATTGATGAACATTTCAGGCTCCTTCGTGTCGAGATAACAGACGACGACACCATCAATACAAGTCGCGTGCCAACTGAACGCACGCGACGTAAGTAATTGGTGGGTAAGGAATTTGGAGTTGACTCGATTGCAATAACTGAATGGGTGCTGCAGAAATGGCAGTTGCCAAGTACACCAATTGTCAAAAGCGAAGCAACTTTCATCTCCCGCCGTACTGCTTCTCGTAATACGTCAAATACTCACCCGATCGGACCTGGTCCACCCAGGCCTGATTCGCCTGGTACCAGGCGATGGTTTCGCGGATGCCGTCGGCGAACTTCACTTGCGGGGCCCAGCCGAGTTCCCGCTCCGCCTTCGAGCAATCGATCGCGTAACGGCGATCGTGGCCGGGCCGATCCTGGACGTGTTTGATCAGCGTTTTCGGCTTGCCGAGCGCGTCCAACAACTGTCGCGTCAGGTGCAGGTTTGGCAACTCGCAGCGGCCGCCGAAGTTGTAGACCTCGCCGGCCTTGCCCTTTCGCCACGCGGCCTCGACGCCCCGGGCGTGATCGAGCACGTGGATCCAGTCGCGGACTTGCATGCCGTCGCCGTAGACCGGCACTTGTTGGTCGGCCATCAGGTTGGTGATGAACAGGGGGATTAGCTTTTCCGGGAACTGATATGGGCCGTAATTGTTCGAGCATCGCGTGATGACCGCGTCCATGCCGAACGTGTGCGCGTAAGCAGCCACGAGCATGTCGGACGCCGCCTTGCTCGCCGAGTACGGGCTACTCGGCGCGAGCGGAGTCGTCTCCGTGAAGTACCCCTTCGACCCGAGCGAGCCGTACACTTCGTCCGTGGAAACCTGGACGTAGCGGCGGACGTTTTTCAATCGGGCCTCGTCGAGCAAGACTTGCGTGCCGAGCACGTTGGTTCGCACGAATGGGCCGCTATCGAGGATGCTGCGATCGACGTGGCTCTCGGCCGCGAAATGGATGACCGCGTCGGCCTGGTCGGGCAGGGCCGCGAGAACGCTCGCCCGGTCGGTCACGTCGCCCTTCACGAACGAATAGCGCGGATCGTTGGCGATGTCCGTCAAGTTGGCCAGGTTGCCGGCATACGTGAGCGCGTCGAAATTGACGATTCGGACGGCCGGATCGGTCGCCAACAGATGGCGGACGAAATTACTGCCGATGAACCCACACCCGCCCGTCACAAACACGGTCATGGCTGTCCTAGCTCGAGTCGCGGCCCGGCATGAGCCTTCAGAATTGATTTACGACCGGGGGTCGAAGGCGTCCGCCTTCGGCCCGCCGACGATTTCCCGGCCACGAGAACCTCGGCTTCCAGTTGATCGTAAAGAGGCGAATGTACCCCGGCCCACGCAACCCCGTAACCTAACTAACCCGATTCTAGGCCAGTCGAAGGAGACCGAGTGCTCGGGCCGATCTTCAACCGCGAGTTCCTGACGGTCCCCCGTCGCGAAAAGCACCATTCCGCCCGCGTGGCCGCTCTCGGCCTGCTCTGGGTGATCGGCATCACGGCCTGGCAAGCGACCGTGGGGTTCAGCAAGGACGCTTCGCTTGGCGAGACATCGCGGTTCGGCCTGTTGTTGTTTCAGATCGTCAGCTACGTCCAACTCACGTTGCTGCTGTTTTTCTCGGCCCTCTCGGCGGCCAGCACAGTCGCTCAGGAGAAAGATCGTCGCACGTTCATCTTGCTCTTACTGACGGACATGCGCGACTACGAAATCGTGCTGGGCAAGATGCTCGGGAGCCTGTTGCCGATCGCGGTGCTCTTCGGCGTCACGGTTCCGTTCTTTTCGTTGCTCCTGTTGCTCGGCGGCGTGTCGGCGGAACAAGTCGTGCAGGCGATCGCCGTCATGGC
>JANLUE010000985.1:0-1853 GCA_031363325.1 Gemmataceae bacterium | reverse complement strand
TCCTCGAGCCAGCGATAGGGGTCGGGCACGGCCGTGCCGTGGAACGTATCGACCCGGTCCTCGCGGCGCGACTCCGGGTACTTGAGCGGATCGGCGGCCAGCGCGGTCATGCAGACGATTCCCAACGACGTAGCGAGCGCGAACCGGTTGCGAATCACGGGTCGTCTCCCCTCGAGATGAATGTGGTCGGTGGCATTCTAGAAATTTCGCTTCCGCAATCGGCGTGTCGTCGAGTCCTTGGCACCGAGAGCATTTGGTTCACGGCCCGACCCAATCGGCCTGTCCCCTTCCGAAACGTGCTGCCGCTTGATTCATAGGTATCCCGTTCTTTTGGAAACGAACCCATGAAGACCTTCGTTGCCCGCTTCGCGTCTTGGCTGCTGATCGGTGCCCTCCCCGCGTTGATCTGGGGCCGACCAACCGTCGAATATCAATACGGCCTCATCGGCGAGCCGAGCTCCGAGTTCCACGACGAGGAACGCGTGCGAACTTATTCACCCGAGCGGATTCGGGCCGACGCGACGGTTCGATTAATCGTCTTCGCCGTTTACGAAACACGTGGCCCGGAAGCCGAGGTTCGAGCAAGGATCGCGACGGCACGGGACGAAATCTGGCTGGCGTTCGCGGTCCTCGCGGGACTGACGACGGCCGGCATTTGGCTCTGGTTCCGCGTCGGGCTCGACGCCAGCGGGCTGTTGCGATTGCCCATTCTCAGTTTTCTTGGAGCGTTCGGCGTCCATATGGCGAGTCGACAGTCGCGAGCCAAACCAGAATTCACGCCAGCCGACGACGGCTTGCTTCTGGGAGCGATCGTCGCCTCCGTCCTTTGCGGCATCACATTGGCGATCGTTTATGTGTCCGCGCTCGCCGAATGCTTGGTGAACCGCCGCTCCGCGTTCGCGCGAGTCGGCCGACTCGCCTGTCAATTCGTCTTGACGGCCTACTATCTGGCTGGACTGCTGGGATTGATCGTCGTCGGCGCGATCAAAGTCCTGACGCTCTCTTGAGTACCGAGTGCTCGCGCTCCCGACTCCTGTCGCACGACCCCCAGGAGCGGGCGATTCATGGCCGTCGTGGTACAGAAGTTTGGTGGGTCGAGCGTAGCGAACGCCGAGCGGATCATGCACGCGGCCCGGCGGGCTGTGCGGGCCAAGCAGGCCGGCAACCAAGTCGTGGTCGTGGTCTCCGCGCGTGGCGACACGACGGATGACCTCATCGAACTCGCCAGCGAAATCAGCGAGAACCCGCCGGCCCGCGAAATGGACATGCTCCTCGCGACCGGGGAACAAATCTCAATCGCCCTCATGGCCATGGCGATCCAGGAACTCGGCGAGGCGAGCCGCTCGGGCGTTACGCAACGGCTTCCGGTCGTCCGACGCGGCGATTGCGATAGAGGGTCGGGTCGACGGCCGCGCAGGCCGCATTCAGATCCAGCCGCCCGCCCAGGAACGCGTTGACCCGGGCCACTTCCGCCGCGGGCTGACCGACCACGTCCGCATAGCGCGTGCGAAGGACCGCGAAGTTGGGCTGCGTGGCCAGCCAATCGTGGAGTCGAATCAGGTGGGCGGTGAAGGCTCGGACCATTTCGTCCCGGGGCGCCGCCGGCCGGCCCAGGCGAACCAACATCTTCTCTTGCGAATCGAGCACTTCATTGAGGTCGCGGTCCATGAACACGACCCGGTAGTTTTCCGTGGGCGGCAGATCGTACAGGAGTTGCGACACCATCTTGACGACCTTGCCCCGCGCTTCGGGCAGCCACGACGGATCGCCTTTGACCTTCTTGACGCGCTCGAACTCGAAGTAGCCACGTGGGTTGTCGCGGTCCGGTGCCCGAATGTGGTCGGTGATTGCAG
>JANLUE010000981.1:0-2555 GCA_031363325.1 Gemmataceae bacterium | reverse complement strand
GGTCGGCCGCCCTCCCAAAATCATACCCGGGGCGGGCTGTCTTCGAACTTCGGGGCGGACGACGTGACGCGTTGCGGCGGGCGGACGGGTTCCGGGTCAACCGCGCGGGGGGCGCCGCCGGGGGTCGGCTCCATGTCGTCTTCCAGGCCCTTCACGCCGCGCTTGAACTCGGTCACCGTCTTGCCGAGCGAGCGGCCCAGCGATGGCAGGTTGCGGCCGAACAGCAACACACCGAGCACCAACAGGAGCATGATTTCCTGCGTGCCCAGGCCAAAGAAGCCAAACGTCGGAGACAGAATGGTCGCGTACATGGTGGGTTCCTCCTCGAATGTGGAACGGTTGGGAAACTCTTCGCGGACGGGCCACCGGCCCGGCGAAGTTGAGGAGGTCGAAGGTAACCTCATCGGAAGGCGGTCATCAATCCAGCTTTAAGTATATCTCCGATTCGCCCCGGGCGGCAATGGAATCGGGGAAAAAAGTGCCGAGGCCAACAGCCGCGCCGCCATTGAATCGCCCGGCGGCCGGCTTACTCTAATGGGGTCGCATCCCTTTTCACTTCCGACCAGGGGCCGCGGAATGAGTGCCAGTCCGGTGTCCGACAGCGGCGAACAATTCTTCTCCGTGCGCCGGCACGGTGAGGTCGCCGTCGTGAGCGTCTCGGCGGCGATCGAGGATCTGGCGACCAACGCCATCGAAACGGCCGCCCAACTCGTGCTCGCCCCGTTGAAGCAGAACCCGCCGTCGAACGTGATCGTGGACCTGGGCAAGGTTCAATTCTTCACGTCCGAGTTCATTTCGTTCCTGCTGCGTTGCCACGTGATTGTCAAGAAGCACCACGGCGAATTGGTTCTGGCCGGCGTCTCGGACCGCGTCCGCGAACTGCTGCGACAGACGGCCCTGGACACGCTCTGGGCGATCTACGCGAACCGGGAAGCGGCCCTGTCCGCACTCGTCAGCACGGATTGATTTCGAGGACCTCTCCGCATGGCGATTGAGAACGCCCCGCCCCGCCGCGAGCGACCGCAAACGGCCGAGGACTTCGTTCGGGAGTTGAAGGAGTCCGCCGACAAGCTCCTTGCCGACGGGGCCACTCGCGGGGATGTCAAGCTGCTCTCGACCGCGTTTCGCGAACTCCGCCACTGCTTCAAAGTGTTCGCACGTTACCGGGGCAAGCGCAAGGTCACCGTGTTCGGGTCGGCCCGGACGAAGCCGGACCACCCCACCTATCAGCAAGCGGTCGCGTTCGGCCGGCGCATGAACGAGGCCGGTTGGATGATCGTGACCGGGGCCGGAGGCGGGATCATGGAGGCCGGCCACGTCGGGGCCGGCCGGGACGCGAGCGTCGGGCTCAACATCCTGTTGCCGTTCGAGCAGTCGGCCAACCCCGTCATGGCCGGCAACGATAAGCTCATGACGATGCGCTATTTCTTCACGCGCAAGCTCATGTTCGTGAAGGAAACCGATGGCATCGTCCTGTTCCCCGGCGGATTCGGCACGCACGACGAAGGCTTCGAAGTCCTCACCTTGATTCAAACGGGCAAGAGCCACATTTTCCCGGTGGTGCTCGTCGATCAACCCGGTGGCACCTACTGGTCGCAATGGGCCGAGTTCATCGAACGACAGTTGAAGGGCAACGGCCTGATTTCACCGGCCGACACGTCGCTCTATCGCCTCACGCATTCGGTCGACGAAGCCGTGGCGGAAGTGACGGGGTTCTATCGCGTCTATCATTCGATGCGCTACGTCAAAAAAGATTTGATCGTGCGCTTGAACCGCTCGATTTCGGACGAGACGCTCGATCGGTTGAATGCCGACTTCAAGGACATCGTCTGGGAAGGCCGAATCGAGCGCTCGGTCGCCGACCCGGCCGAAGTGAACGAACCCGACCTCCTGACGTTGCCGCGCTTGCGATTCCGATTCGATCGCCACGGCCTCGCGCGATTCCGCCAGATGATCGATTTGATCAACAAGGCGGAAGGGGTGGAATCCGCCTGAACTCAAAACGATCTGGCAGAATCCGAATTCGCCAGCACACTTCTGAACAAGCATCCTCGGCAACTGCGCTATTTGATGATCGTTGAAAGAATTTCAGTCCCACTCTCGCAACCGATGCACCAGTCCAACCACGTCCGCGCGGCGCTTTTCGACAACGGCGAATAGGGCCAGGATGATCGCGCCCAACACAATCCCCGAGGCGTACCAGACCCACGTCTGCGAGCGATCCACGGCCGCGTGCCAGACCATCGCGAACACGTCGAGCAGCAGGAAGCCGATGCCCAGGTACAGGAACGCCCGCACCCGTAGGAACACGCCGGCCACGACGCCGGTGAGACACATGACCGCCAGAATCACAGGCAGCCACAGCGATTCGCCGACGCCGGCGATGAACAGGTCCGCGGCCGACGCCACGTAGACGAGGCTGATCCCGAGATAACGCAACCCCGCCGACACGTCGGCCCTCAAGCGTGCTCGATGCACGTGCTCGGAGATCAGGATGATTAGAGCCAGCGGGATCGCCCAGGCTTGAGGGTGCACGGCCGCCGGCACCTGGTGAT
>JANLUE010000979.1:0-2099 GCA_031363325.1 Gemmataceae bacterium | reverse complement strand
AGTTGTTGGAGCGACAGGTCGAATGGAAGGCAACCGTCGCGGAAAACTTGATGCTGGCGATCGTCGCGTTCTTTCTGGCGGAAGTCATTCTCGTGGCGTTTTCGGTTCCGGTCGCCACGGGGCTTTCGATTCTGGCGGGCGTCCTGTTCGGTCGATGGCTTGGCACGGCGATCATCTCGTTCGCCTCAACGCTCGGAGCCTTACTGGCGATGTGGTCCGTGCGCTATGTGTTGCAAGACGCGGTGCGCCGAAGCGTCGACGCTCGACCCCGGTGGCGAAGCATGGCCGACCGCCTCGACCGGGGCGTCGAACGCGATGGTTGGTACTATTTGTTGTTGATCCGCCTAACGCCCGTGCTTCCGTTCTTCGCGATCAACTTCTTCATGGGCCTGACTCGAATGTCGGCCCGCACATACTGGTGGGCCACGCAACTCGGCATGTTGCCGATTACCTTTCTGGTCGTGAGCGCCGGCGCGGAAGTCGGCGAAGCCACGTCGTTCCGCGACCTGGTTCGGTTCGAGCGCCTCTGGCCCGCGTTCCTGCTCGTCCTGGTGCCAATCGCTCTGCGACGGCTAACACGAAACTACTGGCGAACGGAGGTCGTGTGAACGCGCGCAATGTGGTCGAGCGATTCAATTGGACAATTCACGGCAATCGCGGCGTGCGCCGTCGGCCGGGGTCTGTCGTGCAAAGCCTCTTTGACGATCCGGACCGGGCGGCGATCGACGCCTCGAGATGGGAACAGCTTGCCCGCTCCGCTTTCAATCCGTTCGGCTGCAACGGGCCCAACTTGTTCGATCAATCGAGCCTGGACCCGCCCCGCTTCAATGATTGGTTGCTCGATCACAATATTGAACCACCTGGGCTCGGGCTCGCGAGTAAGGCTTGGGCGAAGTGGTGGGCGGAATCGGAATTGAGCGGTGCCGAACAGTCGGCCGTCTGGGAGGCGCTCGACCGGGTTCGGTTCTATCGTCATCGAGCCGTACCGATCGGAGTTCCAATGTATTTGGTCGCGCATCCACAGGTGGACGAACGAGATTATCTCGGTTGTCGGCCCGCGTACCTTGCGAACGGCGAAGCATTGGCCGACGAGATTTGCGCCGAACTCTACGAACATCATCGATCGGAATTGGGCCTCTATCGAGATCCGGATGCGCCGCGGAATTGGTCGCGCGAACATACGATCCTCCAATCGGGCCTCGACTCCGGTCAGCCCAATCATCCGACAAACCATGTCGAACGGCGCGAACTCGAATTGCACGGCCGCAGCCCGCACTCGGGCGGGTCGGCCTATGTCGTCGTGTGTCGCCACTGGCGGACGGACTGGGAGAGTCCGGGGCGTCACTGGTGGCCGCAGGATGTCGGCGTCGGCGAGCCGCTGGCCTCGTACGCGAACCTCGAAGCCGCCTACGCGGAGATGGCCCGCCTGGAAGTCGAAGCACGGGCCGACTCGACCAATCCCTTTCGGTTCGGCGCGGCCCACGGCTGGACATCGCTGCACCCGGCCGAAGTGTGGGAGCGCCTCAGCCAACTTGGAAAAATCAACTTCAATCGCAACGCCAATTTTCGACGGGTCGACAACCTCTGGTGCGCCTGGTGGGACCGCATCGCGCCGACGCTGTCCTGCACTCAGATCGCCGAAGTCTGGGCGATCTTCGACAAGTTGCGGTTCCACGACGTGGTGACGGTCGAGTATCGAGATGGTTCGTGAACGAGTGATGGTTTCAATCGGGAGTGTTCAACGAAACAAGTTTTCGCGCGCAGTCAATGTGAAGTTGGCCGTCGATGCCCGTTAGGGCGCGAAGCCCGAAGATCGGTAGTCGAGGGGCGCGAAGCGTTCTCGTTTCGGAATCTGGTCCCACCTGCTCGTCATTTCCGTAGACGGTAATGCCACCGTTCAGTTCGATTTGAACGGCCGGACGCAGAGGGTCAAACAAATCTCTCCAGCCATATTGATTTGGATGAATCCATAGAAGAGCCCGTCGTGCTGGAACGGAGATCTTGCCGTAGAACCGTTCAACGCCTTCCTCAGGTAAGGCGTCCCAAGGCAGGCCGGCCCACAGGCGAAGATGCACGGGAGCAATGGCAAAATTGTCGTT
>JANLUE010000944.1:0-3855 GCA_031363325.1 Gemmataceae bacterium | reverse complement strand
CAATCCGTGGCCGCCCTGATCGAAGCTCTCACCGATGAATCGCCGCAAGTGATCGCTTGCGCGGCGAACGCGATTGGGAATTTCGGGGCGGACGGGCGAGAGAGCGAGCCGAGCCTATTAGCTGCGATGGTCCCCGCGGCCGCCGACGGTGATCACCGATTGACGTGGCTCATTCTTGCACTTCGAGCCGTGAGCGTTGACCCCGCGGCACAAATCCGCGAGTACTTCGCCGATGACGGCGAAATGCGTCGGCTCGCCCTTGGGGTATTGAAAGACTGGCGGCAGCCGACTGCCGATTTATTGAACCAGCCAGTCCCAAACTCGGAAGCATGACCAACTGTAGTTCGGCCCCGGCCTGAACTTTTCGCCCGCCGGAGTCTTGCAACATTTGGCCTGGACTTGAAGTATGGTTGGGTGGGGTCCGGCCCTCGACTGACGCACCGGCCCTCGTCAAGGACGCGCTATGCCGTTGGACACCGTCCACTCCCTTGTCGATGCCTTGCGCGGCCGATCCCTGCTCAAGCCGGAGCAGTACGCCGAACTCACGTCCAAGCTCGCGAAAGAACACACCGACACCCAGGAACTCGCTCGCGCCCTCATTCGCCGACGCTGGATCACCGTCTATCAAGCCAAGAAGCTCCTGTCGGGCAAGGCCGATGAGTTGGTCATCGGCCAGTACGTGATACTCGACAAGCTCGGCGAAGGGGGAATGGGCAAGGTTTACAAGGCGGTCCAGACGAGCCTGAACCGGGTCGTCGCCCTCAAGGTCGTCCGAAGTTCCCTGCTCAAGAGCGAGATGGCCCTGCGCCGCTTCCATCGCGAAGTGAAGTCGGCCGCCGCCCTGTCGCACCCGAACATCGTCCGCACCTTCGACGCCGATCAAATTGGCGATCGGCACTTTCTGGCGATGGAATACATCGAGGGTTGCGACCTCGCCAAGTTGGTGAAGGATCGCGGCCCGCTCCCGGTCAGTGTGGCGTGTTCCTACATGCGGCAAGCCGCCCTGGGCCTGCGACACGCCCACGACATGGGCATGGTCCATCGCGACATCAAGCCGTCCAACTTGCTCGTCGCCACGAACGACAAGGGGCAATATGGGGCTCGCAGCGGCGTCAAGATTCTGGACATGGGCCTCGCCCGCATGCAAGACGACCCGGCCGGCGAGACGGGCTCGACCGAACTGACGCGGACCGGGACGGTCGTCGGCACGCCCGACTTCATGTCGCCGGAACAGGCGAAGAACTCGAGCCAGGTCGATCATCGCTCCGACCTGTATTCGCTCGGCTGCACGTTCTACCATCTGTTGACCGGCGAAGTGCCGTTCCCGAGCGGCACGCCGCTCGAGAAGTTGCTCCAACACCAGATGGATCAACCCCGGCCGATCCAGCTCGTTCGTATGGACGTGCCTGGCGAAGTCGCCACGATCGTCCAGTGTCTGCTCGCCAAGAAGCCGGAACAACGATTTCAGTCCGGGACGGCCCTGGCACACGCGCTCGACCCGTGGTGCAACGGCCCGGGCTCGCAAATCCAGCCGGCCATGGTCCTCGTCGCCGAAGCGGCCGACCCGACCTCGGCCACGCTCGAAACCCCGCCCGGCGATCCGTTCGACTTCAACGACGACACCGATCCGATCACGCCGATCCAGACCCGTCGGCCGCCGCCCTTGCCGACCATCAACCCGATGCCGACCAGGCGACGATTCCCCCTGTACGTGTGGGCGCTCGCGCTCTCGGTCGTGTTTCTGGCCATCGTGTTGATTGCGAACACTCTGTTGAATCGGGTCCGCTCGAAGTCGCTCGACCCGGTCGTGCCGGAATCGACCCCCAGGGTAGAACCGGCCAAGCCCAAGGTCGAACCCGCGCCGGTCGTGCCGAAGGATCTCGAGACGATCGAGAAGTACTTGCCGGACGATTCGAGCCTGGTGCTCGTATTTGATTTGCGAAACGCCCGGTCGTCGGCCGCGGGACGGCAATACATTGTCGGCCCAATCATGGAGCCACTCTGGCCCGTGAAGCTGCTCACCGGGCTCGACTTCGCGAATACGCTCGATCGCGTGATTCTGTCGGTCGCGGGCCGCAACGATTCGGAATTGGTGTTCATCGCGCAGGGCCGAACACTCGTCTCGCCGAAATTGATCGAGACGATGAAATCGCTGCCCGGCGTCGAAGACCAGCCGGCCTGGGAAGGCGGCCCGGAGATTCTGATGCTCCCGGCCGGCAAACCCGACGGCCAGATCAACTACATGGCCTTCACGGAAACGAGCGTGATCTTCAGCGCCAATCGCGACCGGGTGCTTGCGTCGTTGGACAAGAAAGATGGTGCCAAGAGGACGAAGCTCGAAGATGCGACGCTGGCCCGCGGCCTCGAACACGCCCATGCCAAGCCGTTCACTGCGTTCGCGGCCCTCGCCTGTCGATGTCGCCTGAGCAAGTTCATCTCCGGCTCGGAAAAGCTCGAGTTCGCCGTCGCGGGCATCGGCTTCGAGGAGCGCGGCCTCATGTTCCTCACGATGGCCGACGAGTCGACGGCCGGCAAGGCGGCGGAGACCCAAAAAGCGATCGGCCAACTTCTGCTGACGAAAGCCCAGGAAACATCGGATCAACGCATCGAACGAATTGCCCGCCTGTTCCTGGACGCGCAAGCTCCAAAGAACCTGTTGGGCAAGCGCTGGATTCAATCGATCCACGTAGTTCCGGAACGCCGGTTCGACGACTGGTTCGCTCCGTTCGCGGCGAAGGGCAAGGGGTAGTTTCCAAGCGCGTGGCGTAGGCCCAATGCTCGCAATCTGCCCTGGCATTGGTATTCAGTCCAACGGTCTGATGAAATAGTCACCAGTCCGTTGCCCCGGCGTCCCATTGATCGCGCGGCTCCCATCCTGTGAGCCGCGTCGTTTCCGAGAGATTGTAACGCAGCGTGTGCGTGAACCGGCTCGTCGCATAGACGACCGCGTAGTTCGGCAACCCGGCGCACGTCGCGGCCGCGTGGAAGAATCGGCCGACATCGCCGGGGCTGAAGTACACGTCCTGGCCAATCTCGCTCGCGCGAATTTCGTTCACTTGCCCCAGGTCGCGCGGCACCCAGCCCAGTCGGACGGCCAACACCGTGATGCCATGTTGACGAGCGTAGACTTGACCGATCGCCTCGAGAAACACCTTCGTGCAGGCGTAAAGATAGCGGGGCCGTGGCAGCAGGTCGGTCGTCACCGGTTCGAGGCCATCGCGAAGATAGCCATCGATCACTTGCCCCGTGCTGGCCAGAATGACACGCGGGACCGAATGGACGCGGGCCGCCTCGAGGACCGAGTACGTGCCGACGATATTGTTCGGCACCAATTCGCCGACGAAGTTGTCGCCCTCGCCAGGTCGGCGTGGGAAGTTTGAATCGTCCGGGGCCGCCGCGAGATGGACAATGCATTTGGCCCCCCGAGCCGCGCGATTCAATTCCGCGACATCCGCCAGCGACCCGACGACGGATTGCTCGGCGGGCAAGCCCGGCGTGGCCCGCAGGTCGAAGCCGACGACCGACTCGCCGGCCGCGACCAGAGCCTTCACGACGGCTCGCCCCACTCGGCCGGCCGACCCAGTGACCAAGACGTGTTCGCGCATCCGCAATCCCCTTCGGACTTGTATAGGTGCGGAGGGCCGCGCGGTGATATCTCGGCCAACGAGGATCATAGTTCCGCGGGCTTCGCGCGAGGGCGTTCAGACGCCGGAGTCGTGGCAGCCGATCCTCGGATGGTAGCCCGACGCGTCAGCGAGGGAGAGCGTCGCATCCCAAATACGGTTGGCGTTCCTCGGATGATAGCCCGACGCGTAAGCGAGGGTCGGCCAAATTCCGCGAAGGCGAGCGTCTTCC
>JANLUE010000869.1:0-13839 GCA_031363325.1 Gemmataceae bacterium | reverse complement strand
CACGCGCCGACCCGAGACATAAACTTCAACCGCGCGCGTTCCGGCGGGTACGAGCAGTTCCGGGTCCTTGCCCCAATCGCGCACCCAGAAGCGGGCGCGGCACTGGGCGACATCATCGGCTTGAACTTCGATGGTGATTCGCTCGATCGTCGGACCGGGGAGTGGGCCGCTCGGCGCGGCGGGCCCAAGGCTGAACGTCGGCATCGTGGCCGGCCCGCGGGCGCGAACCACCAGAGCCGGCAACGTTGGCCGGTCATCGACCACCTCGATCGGCGCTTCACCCCAATCCTCCGTCGGCACGAGTTGGATGGGTCGTTCCGCGGTCACCCAAACACGCAGCACCTGGACGAGCTCGGCTTGATCCGGAACGAGAATCGTTGGCACGAACGGTTGATCGGCCGGGAGCGTGCCGCCGGTGTTTGGCACGGCGTAGCTCAAGACGAACTCCGTCTCGCGGCCCGCGTCGCCGGGGACCACGATCTCCCAACCATCGCCGACCGTTTCGACGGTTCCGCGCGATGCACGAACTGCCCCCAGTCGTCGATTCGCGGTGAGCCGCAATCGAGCCGGGGGTGGTCCCGCGAACTTGTACTTCAAGCGTTGAACGACGCGCGCGAAGCCGGATTCGAGGTCGACATCGGCCGTCGAACGCACCGAAATGCCGCCCGACGCTGGCGGCCAACTCAGATCAACCGACGCGATCGGTCGGTCGGCCGTGCCCTTCAATCGACTTTCGCGATCTTGCGGATCGATGTCGAGGCCCGTTTCCCAGGTGCCCGCCTTCGGCCCCTCCCAGATGCGGAACGTGCCCCGGAGGTCGAACCGCGCCGGGGCGATCGCCACCAGCTCGGCCGCACGTTCGGTGACGCCGAGCAAGCGCGGAAGCGGAATCGTCGCCCGACCCGCCGCGACGGGCAATGCGTATTCGCCATCGATCGTGAACGAGAACGAAGTCCGCTTCGGGCTCACGAGCCGAATCTGGTAGACGCGGCGATCCGGGGCCGATTCGCGGAGGACGCTGAATCCCTCGACGATTTCGCGCGGCTCGGCCCGCGCCAGTTGAAACCCAGCCGGCGCTTCGAAGTCGATCGTCTCGACCTCGGCCCGACTCGGCGAGACGGCCACTTCGGTCCGAAGCCGCCATCCGGACTCGGTAATGCGTAGTTCGTGCCGAGCCCGAGCGTTCACAGTTCCGGCGGCGGGGCCGACCGTCAAAGTGACGGGGGCTTCGGTCGGCGGCACTGTCGGCGCGATCGCGATTGAATACCGGTAGATCGCCTCGCCCGTCGATTCGTCCTGGTCGCGGCGAACGTCGCCCTTGATCGTCCCGGTCGCTTTCAGATTGAGCGGCGTGCGCACGCGGATCGCACCCGTCTGCGTCGCGTCGAGCACGACGAACGGGCCGACCGGCATCGGCCCAGCCTTCGCTCGCGCGAGGCGGGTCGAGACAACGACGATCGCGTCGCCCGATGGCGGATCGCGAAACACGATCTTCCAGATCGATTGGCCCGGTTCGGGTCGAACGACCGTCGGGGAGCGATCCGGCGGAAACTCGAGCGGCATTCGGCCCATGGCGGGCCACAAGCCAACGACGACATCGGCCGCCGCCGGGGAAGTGAATCGCCATTCCGTCGCGGTGCCACGCAGTCTCAATCGCGCATCCGTGATGGCTTCGTCGGTCGATACGGTCGTCAGGATTTCCGCCTCGGCCGACCGACTCACGGGGGCCTTTCGCTGCGGGTCGTCCCACGACAGCGCGAGCGACGTGATCGGCCCGAGCGGCGCCCCACCTTTGCCGGGCGCGAATCGTTCGGACTCGACTTGCTCGCTCTCGGGATCACCGGCCCCAGTGGGCTTCGCGGTTCGGGTCGTCAACGTGTAACGCTTGACGTTCGCCGGCGGCTCGAACGTCAGGGCCGTGATCGGCGCGGCCGGCAGGCCCAATTCAAACCCCTGGTCCGCACCCTTCAGCCCACGCGGCCCGACGGGCACGTCGAGTTCCAGTCGAATCGTATGCTCGCCGGGCGTCTCAATCTGCACGCGTAGAGAGTCGTCCTCAGCGGCCGTCAGCAACGGCAGCTTGCCATCGTCCGATTTCGCTTCGAGCGCCTTCGCCTTTTGGCAGCCGAGCAGAACGATCGCCTTCGGCTGAGTCGTGGTGAAGCGAAAGGTGGCTTTGAGGCGGACGACGGTTTGTTGGCCACGCACTTCAACGCGGCCTTCCAATTCGCACGCTCGTGGTCGAGTCGGCGCTTGGGCCGCAACCTGGGCCTGGAGTTTTTCGAGTTGCTCGACGAGTTCGCGATACTTCTCGGGAGTCAGCAGAACAGCGTCCGGCCTCTTGGCCGGCCCACCGGGTCCGACGGAAATGATCAACCCACCCGGCAATGGAATGGGAATCGGCTTGGGATCCGTCTGAGCGTGCGCGAAGGCGTGGCTCGTGAACAAGAGCGCGACCGTCCACCAAGCCGTTGGTCGGCGGGACGGTGCCAGCATGGCGGCGCCTCACGAATTGCCCAGAGCGAACTCTCCTCACAATATACCCGACTTACCCAGTCGAACCGACCCGCCGGGCCGATTCCCGGCACGCCGGCATCACGGTCGGTCCGATTTTGCGGCGAATGGCGGTTCTGCCGAGTCGCAACGATTCCCTTCCGCCCACATGGTTCGTCCGGTACACTATTTACTTCCCGAGCCGGACGAGCCGCATGTCCACCGAAGCCGAAAAGCTACTCGTCAAGCAAATTCGCCAGGGCGACCCCCAGGCGTGGGAGCGACTCATCAACCTGTATGAGGGTCGCTTGCTCGCGTTCGCCGTCCGCCGCGTCCGCGATCGGGCGGCCGCCGAGGACATCGTCCAGGAGACGTTCGTCGGCTTCCTCAACTCGCTGCCGAACTTCGACGAGAAGCGCGAACTCCAGACCTACCTGTTCACAATCGCCTCGTACAAGGTGACCGACCACTTGCGTCGGACTGGCCGGAGGCCCGCCCAGACCGGCGAGGAAGCTTCGGAACGAATGGCCGAAGCGGCCGATGATCGCCAGCGTGCCGCCTCGAGCTTGGCGCGCAGCAACGAGCGAGTCGAACTCGAGTCGGCCGCCATCGGCCGGGCACTCAAGCAGATGATCGACCAGTGGCGCGACAAGGGCGAATACATCCGCATCCAGGTGCTCGAACTCCTGTTCGTCAAAGGCTGGGCCAACAAGGAAGTCGCCAAGCTCGTGAAGGTGAGCGAGCAGCAAGTGGCCAATTACCGCTTCGCGGCCGTCAAAAAGTTGTGCGAACAGGTCCGAGCCGCTGGCCTGCCCGGCGACGTGTTTCCAGAGTTGCGCGAAGTGGGGGAGTGAACCCAGGAGAACCCGACGATGAACACCTTCCTCGTATGGCCATGCCTCGGCATGATCGTGCTTGCACCGAAGTTGACCGAAGAAAAGACTCTGCATCTGGAATTCAAACTCATTGAAGCTCGGATGGCGAAGCAAAACTGGGTTGCTCAGAATCCACCGGACTACTGTCAACCCGGCGGCGTAATTTCAGTTTCGGTCGCCGAAACGCAAATTGAACTTGCACGCGATGCGGTATTCGAGGACCGATGGATCGCGGTGACCGAAGAGATTCTGATTCGACCGATGGACGAACTCAAGGTCTCGGGGAGCTTGGACTTTGCAGGTCAGAAAACAGCCATCGCCACGGAGGCGGCTCGGTGGTCGACGGAGTCGTCATCGAAACCCGCGTCGATTGCTCCGCTGGAAAAGGCGATTCTCAAAATGTCATTCAAGCCCAGTATCGCGACCAGAAGAGTCGTCCAATTTCAACATGCTCTTAGTGTGAGCACTCCGATCGGCAATCGACTGCTCTATCTGGATCAATGTAAGTGCGTGGTGTTCGTGCGCGATCCCGGTAAGTAATGGACTCAGTTGAATTGTCGTTCTTTCACCGTGGCCCCTGATAGTCCGGCAAGTCGCGAAGCGAGCCCAGGCCGAAGGAGACCAGGAACTTCTTCGTCGACCCGTACAGAACCGGACGGCCGAGTGATTCGTGTCGGCCAACGATTTTGATCAGCCCCTTCTCCATCAACTGCGTCAGCAATTCCGCGCAGGCGACGCCGCGGATCGCTTCGACATCGGCCCGCGTGATCGGCTGGCGATAGGCCACGACCGCCAATGTCTCGAGCGCGGCACCGGTCAGGCGAACTTCGTTGCCGCTTCGTTGCGCTCGCATCAGCCAGGGCCGGAAGACGGGCCGCGTCATCAATTGATAGCCACCCGCAATCTCGTTGACCTGGAACGCCGTCCCGTCCGCGTCGTAGAGTTCCCGGAGGCGCTCGAGCAGGCGCCGGGCTTCGGCCGTGTCGGCGAGGCCGGCCACCGTCACAAGTTTGCGGGCCGACAGCGGCTCGTCGGCCAGGAAGAGGGCGGCCTCGAGTCGAGCGAGCTTGGCGTCCCGCGCGTGCGGATCGGCGGCCGGCCCGACCGTCGCCTCGCGGCCAAGCCGATAGGCCAACGGCAGCCGCGCGTTCGGCGGGAATCGATCGGTTCGTCGGCGAGTCGCGGGGCCACGCATAATGGCAGGCTAACCGAGCTAGGGAGTTTTGGCGAGGCCTTTGGAGAGCGAGCGATGCGCGAATACCGGTGCCCGATCGACTACGTTTCCGAATTGCTGTTCGTGCCCAGCATTCCGGCACAACTCGTGGCTGCCGGGCGACAGCGCGCCGTAGTCTGGGACCTCGGCGAGCCAAAGCCCGTCACCGAACTCGAATGGCGCGACGAATGGCAGGAGCCGCCCGTTCTGAAGTGCTCGCCAGATGGTCGGTCGCTAATCTCCGGTCCCATCAGTCGGCCAATGGTTTGGGATTTCGCACAACCCAAGATTCGCAAGCCCACGAATCTGTCTCCAGCGACTCTGCTCGATTTTCATTTCGCGGACGAATCTAATCGAGTCCGGGCCGTTTACCTTCATGCTTCGCGCGGTGGCCCCGGGCTGGAAGTCAACGAGTTCTCGCCGAGCCGTGGCCGAGTGCATTCGACGATTGAACTCGACGTTTCCCGACTCGATCCTGCCATGCTCGGCGGCTTCGGGCCGGGCGTTTATCTGCACTATTCCTCGATGGCCGGTTCGCGATTCGCACTGAGCGGCCGCCAGAAGCGTGCCTTTGTCTGGAACACGTCGACCGGCGAACTGGTCGGCGAGATTTGGGTACGCGTGACCGACGCGATGACGGGCAACGAAGTCACGGAGGAACGGATCATCCTCGAATACCAAAAGTCCAAGGACGGCATACCGCTCGCCAAGAAGAATGTGATGCGGCGCGACGGCAAGCCGCACATGGAAGCGGAAGTGACGGGAGCGACGTTGTTGGAGAAGATCGACGACGGGGAGTTCAAGAAGTAGCCTCGATCTCCCATACAATGCCTCGCAGTCGCCGGAGGCGCTGCCCATGATTGCGATCGACGACGCGTTTGTGGACGCGGCCGCACCGAATGCCGAAGCGGCCAAAAACGGCCGTGGCCTCGTCCTCAAGAACAAGCTCGCCAACCTCCATCTCTCCGAAGATGGCACGTTGCTCTTTGGCGAATGCCAGGGCAGTGGCAAGCAACCCTATCAATGCTCGTGCGACTTCGCGCGGGCCGACCAGCCGACTTATCGGTGTTCGTGCCCGAGCCGACAGTTCCCCTGCAAACACTGTCTCGGCCTCATGTACGCTTTCGTCCTGAAGAAAGCGTTCACCCCGGCCGACGTGCCCGCCGATCTCCAGGCCAAGCGCGAGAAACTGGCCGGCCGGGTCGAAAAGAAAGCGACCGAAGCCGACAAGCCCAAGCACGTCAACACCGCCGCGCTCGCCAAGAAGATCAAGGCGCAACTCGAAGGGATCGACCTCCTCGAACGATTGACGCACGAGTTGGTTCAACTCGGCATCGGCAACATGAACGCCAAGCTCGCGGCCGAGATGCGGGCCCAATCGAATCAACTCGGCGACGCGTTCCTGCCGGGTGCGCGTGCCGCCCTCCATCGCTACGCCCAACTGTTCGCGGACGACGAGGGGAAGTTTTCCCAGAAGTCGAGCGAACGCGTGCACTCCGAGGCGCTCGACCAACTGGCTCGATTGCACGCGACGATCAAGCAGGGCCGGGCGTACTTGAAGAAGCGGCTCGACGACCCCAACCTGGCGATCCCGACCGACACTCCGATCGCCGAATGGCTCGGCCACGCCTGGCAACTGTCGGAACTCAAAGCCTGTGGGCTGGTGGAGGCCGACGCGGAGCTTGTGCAACTCGCCTTCAATTCGCACGACGACCCGGCTCGACAGGAGCTGATCGATACGGGCGTCTGGATGTCGCTCGCCAACGGCAAGATTCGACTGTCGAAGACGTACCGGCCCTACAAGGCGTTGAAGTTCATCAAGAGTGAGGACAGTTTCTTTCAGGTGGCTTGCGTCAAGGAACTGTGTGTTTACCCCGGGGGCGTCAATCCCCGCGTCCGCTGGGACGGCATGACGCCGCGACCACTCGAAGCGAAGGACTACGGGACGATTCGTGGGCACGCCCAGTCCGACTTCGCGATGGCCATCAAGGAGGTGAAGGGCACGTTGAAAGGAGCCCTCTCCGACAAGACGCCGATCGTGGCATTGAACTTCAAGACGATCGGGCGAGTGGACGGCTCGTATGTGGCGGAGGACACGAAAGGCGAACGCTTCGTGCTAACGGACGAGGGCATGGCCGAGGAACCGGCGAGTTGCTTCTTACTGCCTTACCTGCCACCGACAGCGCTCGCCGGCCAAACGCTCATCGCCCGCTTCCGCCACGACCTCGACACGCGCAAACTGCGGATCAAGCCATTGAGCATTGTGACGACTGGGCAAGTGTTTCGATTGACACTGTGATCGGCGGTCCCCGCGCCGACTCAAACGGCATCGAATTCAAACCACTCTCCGAAGGAACCTCGCCTTCCGCCCCGCCGCCCGAAGGCGAAGTCGCCCCAGGTCCTGGGCGATCCGAAATAGCAGATGCATTTGAATGATTCGCTTGCGTGCCGCCACGGCAGCCACGTCGGTCCAACCGCGTTTGCGGGCGATGCTCGCGATTCGATCGTGCAATCGCGATTCCTCGTCGAACCGCAACAGGCTCTCGGTGTAGGCGGATGTCGCGTTCTCCGGATGTCGCCGGTAGGCGTAAGCCACGTCGGGGAGGCCGACCATCGTGCCGCCGTCGAGCAGGAGGCGCGTGAAGAAATCGAGGTCGAGCACCATCTTCCATTCGGACCGAAACCGCTCGAGTGGCAACAGGCTCTTTCGATAGCAGACGGTCGGGCACATGATGAAGTCGCCGTGCATCAGGGCCTTGATGGCCGATCGGCCGGCGAGCACGAGCGGGCCATTCGACTTGGGTTCGAGCCAGCGCTTCACGCGATCCACCAAGGAAAACACGTCTCGGCCGTCGGCGTCGATCACGTCGGCCCGACAAAAGAACGCGCTGGCGGTGGGATGCTCCTTGCCGGCCGCTCGCATCACGGCTACGTAGTTCGGGCGAAGTTCGTCGTCCGCGTGGAGCAGGTTAACGAGGTCGCTCTGGGCAAGATCGAGGCAACGATTCCAGTTGCCCGCCATGCCCAGGTTACGTTCGTTCCGCACGTAACGGATTCGTTCGTCGCCGAAGGAACGAACGAGTTCGCCGACAGTCGGATCAGGCCCATCGTCGCAGACCAGAAGCTCCCAGGCGGAGTCGGTTTGCCGAGAGACGCTGGCGATGGCGCGGCGAAGATAGTCGAGCCCGCGAAAATAGGGGATGGCGATCGTGAGGGGAGCGGGCCCGCGATTCGGTTCATCGGGCTTCATGATTGAGGAATTCCGGTTCAACTCGCGAATCGCCTCAAGGGACTGTGAGGTTTGTACCGATAAAGCCGGAGATAGCGATCCCGAGCGGCCGGCGTACCGGCATCGACTCGCGGCCCCTCTCATCCGGGGATGTCCCCCGTTGCGGGCCGCGGGCGATCGACGAAGGGGTAGTCCATGACCTGTCGATTCGACTTCGCGTTCGGTCCCCACCTGCGGAAGGCCGCGGCCGGGCTGGCGTGCGTCCTGGCCATGGCCCCGTCGGCCGGCGCCCAAGTCCCCGAAAAACTGCCGCCGCCGTCCAAGGAACTTCCGAAAGTCCTGCCGCCCATCAAGGGCGCGGATGCGCCACCGCCGGGCAACGTGCCCGGTTTCGGCGATCGGCCTCGACTCCCGCGCATGGCCGACAAGGCCCCGCTCGGGTTCACGCCGAAGCCCACGCCGGAAGACATCAAGGAATTCAATCAGTTCGTCGAAGGCGTCGTCGACCCGCGTAACACGCTCGATGTCGTCGAAGGTCGAACCCGCCTGATCCTGTTGAAACAGACGCCGACGCAAACGCAGATCGCCGACGAGTCGATCGCCGCGATGAACTTACTCGGCCAGAAGCAGATCACGATCCTCGGCAAGAAAGTCGGCACCACGGTTCTGACGCTTTGGTTCCCGGACCCGCAGGACAAGACGAAGGAAAAAATCCTGAGCTACCTGGTGCGCGTGATTCCGGATCCGACGGTGAAGGAACGCCTCGAAAAAGTCTATGAGGCGCTCGAAAAGGAACTGGCCCAGGTGTTCCCGGACGCCCACATCCGGCTCACGTTGGTCGGCGATAAGCTCGTGGTTCGCGGCCAAGCGAAGGACGTCGCCGAGGCGACGCAGATTTTAAAGATCATCAAGTCGAACGCCCCGGGCGGCGATCAAGGCCAGGGCGGGCCGGGCCAGGGCCAAAATCGCGGGGGGCCCGGTGGTGGCATGGGAATGGGCATGGGCCTCGCCGGCGGTATGGGCGGCGCGGGGGCCGAAGCCGACGCGAAGAAAGTTCCGATCAACAATATCAACGTGAACCTCGCCCCGGGCGACGCGACCAATCCGTCGGGTACGCCCGGCCTTTCGGACTACGAACTGACCGGGTCGTCGAACGTCATCAATTTGATTCGCATCCCGGGCGAGCAACAGGTCATGCTCCGGGTAACGGTCGCCGAAGTGAATCGGGCGGCGGCTCGAAGCATCGGGTTGAACTTCAGCATCATCAACAACCAGGGCACGCAAGTGTTCGCCCAGAACACGGGCAATCGCGGTCAGATGGGTGCCGGCGGCGGCGGCGGAGCTGGCGGATTCGGGAACAACGGATTCGGAAACATGGGCTTGCAAGGGGCGGGCGGCGGTGGGGCCGGGCTGCTCGGCCAGGGCATGCAGATGGCCGCCAACTTGCCCGTCGTCCTCGACAACGGCCAGATCCCGGTCGCGATCAACGCGCTGCGAACTTTGAACTACGCCAAGTCGCTCGCCGAGCCGAACCTCGTCGCCCTGAATGGTCGTAGCGCCTCGTTCCGATCCGGGGGACAGTTCCCGGTCCCGGTGCTCGGCGGCTTCGGCCAACTCGGCAACCAGAACGGCGGACTCCAGGGGGTGCAGTTCGTACCGTTCGGCGTGCAGGTTCAATTCACCCCGGTCATCACCGACCGCGATCGCATTCGACTCAGCGTGAACGCGTCGGTTAGTACTCGCGACCTTTCGAGCGGCACGCAAATCGGCGGCTCGCAAGTGTCGGGGTTGAACGAACGGACCTTCCAGAGCATCGTCGAAATGCGGGAAGGACAGACGCTGGCCGTCGCGGGGCTGATTCAAAATAGCCTCGGTGCCCAGGCCCAACGCGTGCCGTTGTTCGGCGACATCCCGATCCTGAACCGCTTCTTCTCGTCCGACCAGATCACGGCCGGCGAACAGGAACTCGTCATCTTGATCACGCCGGAACTCGTGCATCCGCTCGAGAAGAAAGAACTCGCCAAGCTTCCCGGTGCGGACATCTTCGAGCCGGACGACTGCGAGTTCTATCTGCACGGCCGACTCGAAAGCCACCGGATGAAAGACTTCCGCAGCCCGGTGATGACCGACATCCATCGGATGAAGGCCTGGAAGCGTTGCGAAATGAACTACATCTTCGGGCCCGTGGGGCACACCGAAGACCCGAACTACCCGGCCCCGTGATGGCGGATCGAAAACCAATGAAACCTTTCACGAGGGCTTACCGGATGAACTCGCAATCGATCCGCGTCCGGTTCGCCGGCCGGGCCGCCATCGCTTTCGCGGCCCTCGCGCCGGCCGGCGTGGGGTGCCACTGTTGTTCGAGCGGCTCGCCGTGCGCTGAGGACATTCAGGGCCACTTCCCGCAACCAAACGGGACCTACGTCCGCGAATATCAGTTTCGCCAGGCCGCCAAGGCCGAGCAGGAAGACTTCGTGGTTTACCACTACGAGTGGCTCTACGAACACCCGGACAAGCTCGGACCCATGGGGACCGGGCACCTCGAATCGCTCGCGCGGCGGATGTCCCTGGAAGACAACAAACTCGTCATCCAGATCGGCGACGACGCGAAACTCGACGAGATGCGCAAGGCGGTGATTTGCGCCAAGCTCACCGAGCTCGGGGTTGTGGAAGCCGAGAAGCGCGTGTATGTCGGCGCTCCCCAAGGCGAAGGCCTGTACGGAGATGAAGCCGAACGCGCCTACCGCCAACTGATCCAGGGCGGGAATCAGGGAAGTGGAAGTGGCCAGGGCGGCGGAAATCAAGGTGGCGGGAATCAGGGTGGCGGTCAGGGCGGTGGAAATCAAGGCGGCGGCTTCGGTGGGGGCGGCAATCAAGGCGGTGGCGGGTTCGGGGGGATTCGGTAGTTGTCATTGGTCAATAGTCATTGGTCATTAGTCAATGACCAATGACTTACTAATGACCAATGACTAATGACCAATGACAAACTGAAAAAGTCATGTCCAAAAAGCTTCTATTAATGGTGTTCGCGTTAACGGCGAACACCGGCTGTTTCACGTCCGGCAAGTTCACGCGCGATGTCGCCGAGGCGACCGCGCCGGAGAAGCTTGAGCTTCCACCCAAGGACGGGGCCAAGGCCTGTTTGGCGACGGCCGAGATGCTCGAGAAGAACGGCCAGGTCGCCGAGGCGGCCGCGCTCTACGAAAAAGCTCGCGCCCTTGACCCCGCGAACGTTGGGCTCGCTCGACGCCTGGCCGTGCTGCACGATCGCCAGGGGTCGTTCGTTCAGGCCGACGAAGAATATCGCCGGGCGTTGTCGCTCGCCCCGCGCGACGCCGACCTTTGGTGCGATCAGGGTTACAGCTTCTATTGCCGTGGAAAATGGGACGAAGCGGAGGACGCGCTTCGCAAGGCGATCGAACTGAAAGCCGACCACAAGCGGGCGTGGAACAACCTCGGTCTGACGCTCGCCCAGGCGGGCAAATTCGCCGAGAGCTTCGAGGCGTTCTCGCACGTCGTCCCGGCCGCGCAGGCCCATTGCAACCTCGGCTTCGCCCTGGCCGCTCAGGGCAAGACGGCCGACGCGATCTACGAATACAAGAAGGCTCTTGAGTTGTCGCCTGATCTACCGATCGCCCAGGCGGCCGTCGTCAAACTCGAAGCGCCCAAGAAGCCGAAGGCTTTGCCCACACCGAAGCCCGCCGTGCGAGTCGAGACGGCCGCCGTCGAACTGGGGCCGGACCAGGAGTAGAACGTCAACGCGGCTGGCGCTCCGTGACGCGAGCGCCGGCTGGCTTGAGGACCGCGACCCGTTCCGCGTTGAGCGCGATGTAGCTGGCCCATCGGTCCGGCACATTCACGTCTTGAAAGATCGCTTCAACGGGGCACTCCGAAATACACGCCCCGCAATCGATGCAATCGTCGGGGTCGATGTAGAGTTGCCGCTCGTCGCCGTAGAAGCACTCCATCGGGCAAACGACGACGCAGTCCGTGTACTTGCAGTTCAGGCACGGTTCGGTCACGACATGGGCCACGAGGCACCGCCTTTCGATTTGGAGAAAGGAACGGTTACGCCTCAAGGCACGTGGCGTGCCGCGCGAATTTGCCGAGAATTTCAGGGGTTTCTTGATTCTCGAACGACCCGATTTGGACGGCCAACGAAGTTTGGTCACGCCCAATCGTTGCCCGCCCGGGCGATGCCGTGCTTCTTGATTTTGCCGTAAAGTGTCGTCGGGTTCAGTCCGAGTCGATGGGCCGCCCCGCCGGGGCCGTACACGCGACCGTCGGCCGCGCGCAAGGCGTCGAGAATGCGTTGTCGTTCTTGCAGCGCCCAGGTTTTCGCCGTTTCGGCGATGGACGCCCCGACGAGCCACGCCGGGTCGAACGCCAGTTCCGGGCCTTCACTGACGATGACGGCCCGTTCGATCAGGTTCCGGAGTTCCCGGACGTTGCCAGGCCAATCGTGGGCGGTCAGGAGTCGCATGGTGTTTGGCGCGATCCGTTCAACCGAGCGATCGTGACGGGCCGACAGTTCACGAACGAAGTGTGTCGCCAACTCGGCGATGTCCGCGCGGCGTTCGCGCAGGGGCGGGACCAAAATCGGAAACACACCAAGCCGGTAGTAGAGATCGGCTCGAAATTGGCCGGCCTTCACTTCCGCGAGCAAGTCGCGATTCGTCGCCGCGACGACTCGAACATCGACCGGCACCGAGTCGCCGCCGACGCGTTCGATCACCCGTTCCTGCAAGGCGCGCAGCAACATGGCCTGCGAGTCGGTGGACATCTCGCCGATTTCGTCGAGAAACAAAGTGCCGCCGTGGGCCTGCTCGAATCGGCCGAGGCGACGCTTGCCGGCCCCGGTGAACGCCCCCGCTTCGTGCCCGAACAGTTCGCTGGTGATCAAGCCGGGCGCGAGGGCCACGCCGTTCACCGGCACGAACGGCCGAGCGCTTCGGCGACTCTGAGCGTGAATCGACCGCGCGACCAGTTCCTTGCCGGTCCCCGTCTCGCCGAGGATCAACACCGTGGCATCGGTCGACGCGACCTGATCGATCGCCCGCCGAACCGCGTCGAGCGCCGGCCCGCCGCCGATAAGTTGCCGCAAGTCCATCTCGAAGGCCCGCGTGCGTTCCGATTGCTTCACGTCCAACATACCAGCCGACGCGTCGGCTCAAGGAATTATGCAATGCGGCGAACGAAGTGATTCGGTAGATTGGGCGTAGCGCGTCGACGAATGAACCCCTCTCCTCCAGGCTCCCAATGGAACGAGTCGATCACGATCAGCGATTCAAGGTTCTGATCCGCGAGTTTTTCGCGGACTTTCTGAAGTTGTTCTTTGCCTCGTGGGCCGAGCGACTCGGGGCCGACGCGGCCGAGTGGCTCGAACAGGAACTGTTGCCAGATCCACCCGATGGCCCCCGTCGAGTCGTCGACATGTTGGCCAAGGTGCCGACGCTCGTTCCGATCAAACTGGGTAGCGTGGGGACGATCGACCATGTGGTCGCCTTGGTGCACATTGAAATCGAGTCCCCCGATCGAGCTACGCCCTTGCGAACCAAGTTCTGCGACAAGTACATCTTCCTGCGGGCCAAGCACCGAGTACCGGTGATCCCGATTGGCATCTACTTGCACGTGGGATTCGATGGCATCGGCGTCGACAGCTACGAGGAAGCCGTCTGGGAATTGGAGACCTTGCGTTTCCAGTACCTTTACGTCGGACTTCCGGGGCTCGACGCGTTACAATATGTCGAAGGCGATAACTGGCTGGGCGTCGCGCTCTCGGCGTTGATGAAGGTGCCGAAGGAGAAAGTCGCGTGGCTCGGTGCCGAGGCGTTGCGACGATTGGTGGAAGCTCCGGTGACCGAGCGTCAACGAGCCCTCCTGGCCGACTGCGTGCAAGCGTACTTGCCAATGGATGCCGAACAAAAGCGTGAATACGAAGAACTCCTGACCGGCGAATCCTATTTCAAGGTGCGAGCCATGAACAAGACCGTCTTTGAAGACGCGATGGAGAAAGGGATGGAGAAAGG
>JANLUE010000926.1:0-3479 GCA_031363325.1 Gemmataceae bacterium | reverse complement strand
CAGTGGGTGACATTTGGAAACCCGGCCGACGCGGGTGGCACGCCCGCTTCCCCAAGGTGCAGCGTCAATTCTTTATAACACCGGCGCGGGCGAATCGTTAGCCCGGTCCGGCCGAATTTGTAACGGCCCGCCCGCCGGGTTCCGGGCCGACCGATTCGCCCAGTTATTCCGACGACCGCCAAACCCCCGTGGATTGCTTTGGCTGCCGAACTCGCCCGTCGGTCGGCGCCGGCCTCGGCTTGCCCAGACTTCCGTGGAGACGCCCGGTTCCAGTGGAATTGCGCCGCGGAATCGGACTTTTCGGCAAATCTGGCATTGACCCCCATCCGAAAGAAGTTATGCCGGGCCGCATTCGCAACGACCACGCCGCGTCCACCTGACGCGGCGCGGGCTATAAGCAAGCGACCCGGACGGCAGGGGTCCGATCTCGGTGGGGGAACCGAGTTCGGCGACCGCCCGGACGACTAGGGGGACGCGGGTTATGCGCAACCGATGGATCTTCACCGGCCTGCTGACGGCCCTTGGCCTGTTCACCGGCACCAACCCGGCCCGAGCCGAGCCCTGGGACCTGTCCGGCCAAACACTACCGACCACGCCACTTCCAACCGGGCCCTATCAGCACGATGGAAGCGGCATCTACACGGCCTTCGAGTTCGTCCTGCTCAAACAGGATCGATCGATCGGCGCTCAGGCCGTCGCCCAGCGCGGCCTGGTCGATTCGGCCGGGCTCCTGAGCGGCACGGCCGGCGCCGCACTCGGAAGCTTCGAAACGGCCCTCTCGACGGAAAAACTCGGGCGCACGAGTTGGTCGCCCGGCTCGCGACTGACCATCGGCTACCGGCTCGAGAACGGCTGGAACTTCTCGGCCAGCTGGCTGCACCTGTTCGACACGAAGTATTCGGGCGGGGCATCGACCCAGGGCCCGAACTTCCAGAATCCGGGCCAGAACCTTCAGAACACCTTCCTGTTCGCACCGGTGTTCAATTTCTCGCCCGAGTTCACCGGCCCGGTGGCTCGAACGACCGATGCGAACGGCAACATCGTGTTCGGGGCGCTGAACGGCATCTGGAATGGTGCGTCGGACATGACGATTCTCTTCAGCCAACGGTTCGATAACTGGGACCTGCTCGGTCGGTTCCCGGTCTACGAATCGGAGAACGCCCGGTCGTACGCGATCGCCGGTGCCCGCTTCTCGTGGTTCTGGGAACGATTCCAATGGCGCTCCGTCGCCCTCGGGATCAACGTGGACCAGATCGTCCTGGGGGCCGCTCCCTCGCTGGTCGCCTCGCCGGACTGGGCCGCGCGGTACGTCAACACGTTGTCGCAACGCATGTACGGCCCAACGATTGGGACCGGGCATGAAGTGTGGCTCGGCAACGGGTTCTCGCTCGGCGTCGAATGCACCGGGGCCGTCCTGCTCGACATCGCCAAGCAGCGAGCCAAGTACATCCGGGAAGATCAGGCCACGCAAGCCAAGCGCTCGTGGGTCGACTATCACATCGTCCCCAACGTCAATGGCCAGATCAATCTGACCTGGCAGCCGATCGACGGCGTGACGCTGCGAGTCGGGTACAACGCGATGAGCTACTTCAACACGATCTACATGAAGCAGCCGATCGGCTTCAATGTCGGGGCCATCGACCCGAGCTATGTGACCAAGCCTTACCGCTTGTTGCACGGCTCGAACGTGGGCCTTGGCTTCGTGTGGTGATCGAGCGACCCGCAACCCTCGCGTTCCCTCCCCGGGGCCGGGCACGATGTGCCTGGCCCCGGTCTGTTTCACGAAGTCGCCGCCGGATTGGAGCCGCGAATCACCGACCGCGCGGCGCGGCAGAACGCGGCGATCCTTCGTCAGCCGAGCCACGTCGCAATCAAGATCAGTGGCGACCACCGTGCGATCGCCACGAAGAACAACACAATTCCCTTGCCCAATTCCTCAAGCGCCGACAGCGAATTCTGAAACGTTCGACCCAGGGCGGTCCCGAACGTCGGGTTCGAGTCCGGCACATAGGGCTTGTCTTCCCGAAGGACGATGTCGATCGTCGTCAAGGCCGTGAGCCGCGACAACGTGTCGAGCCGCGCCAGGATGCGCTCGATCGACTCGCGCACGCCGGTGATCTGCTGCCGAAACGCGAGCACGTCCTGGGTCGACTGGGCCTTTTCGACGAGCAACTTGTTCGAGACCGTTTCCTCGGCGCGCAGGTTTTTCAGCCGGGCTTCGGCGTCGACGTACTCTTCGGTCACGTCCTAAGCGTCGGACGATTTGCTCAGGAGTTCGCCGAGCGCCTGCACGCGATTCAGGAAGTCCACGTATTGAGCGACGGGGACGCGGACCTTCCATGTGCCCGATCGAACGACGCCAACCCGGCCCGATTCTTCGGACTTGGCGATATAGCCTTTTGATTCGGCGAGCAGGGCTTCGAGCTTCGTCCGGGCTTCGTCGAGACTTTTGACGTGTACGTCGATTCGGGCCGTGTGAATGATCTTGCGCTCGGTCGGGACGCCGTCGGCGTCCTTCTTCGGTTCTTGTTGCTCGGCCATGCCGGCCGTCGCGCGCTCCGCCGCCCCCTTCTTGGCATCGCAACCAACGGACATCGCCACGAATAAGACCAGCGTGATGGCGCGGGACATGGGCCGGCTCCGAATGGGTTTGCCATTCTTGATACGCCGGTTGCCGGACGAGCGTTCGGGTTCAGCCCGCGCGCTTGCCGCGCGCCCGCGGCGGGGTCGGCTCGGGAACCTCGACGTACACGTCGGTCGCCGGATGGGCGTTTCGCCAGGCCTTCCAGGTCGTCTTTTCGAACGGCAGGCTACGGAGGTTTGGCCCATCGCCGTCCGACTGTCGGAAGATTTGTCCATCGACCGAGAGCAGCAATCCTTCGTTGAATCCGGTCGTCATGATGTCGAGCGGTTCGGTGCCCGGCCCGGTGAAGATTCGCGAACAACCGTCTCGATCGCAGTGGGTGACCGTCACCGGAGTGCTTTCGATCAGATCGTTGACGACATGGTTGGTCATCCCGGCGAAGGCCTTCACGCGATAGGCTCGCGCGGTTCCGTTCACCAACAGGCCGAGGACCGGCTCCTCGTCGGGAAGCATCGCTCGATCGGCCGAGACGGTTGGCGGTTGGCTCGGGGCGGGCCAGACGAACGGGGTCGGCGGCATCGTGGTGCGGAACTCGCCGAGCCCGGGCGTCGGGGCGGGGCGTGGATCGCTGAGTTCCCAGAACGCATAGGCGAAGGCCGACAGGCCAACGACGATCGAGCCGATTTGGGCCGGCAAGAAGAGAGACTTCACGAATCGTAGCCTTCCGTTATTTGCGGCGGCGTGGCGGCACCGGATCGGGGCGCGTCTTGGGCGGTTCGACGTAGGCGTCCGTTTGCGGATGGGCGGACAGCCAAGCCTTCCAAGTGGTCTTCTCGAACGGATAAGGGCGGAAGGGAAACGGCGCGGGGTCGTTCTCGTGCGTGGGCAACCCGGT
>JANLUE010000905.1:0-2652 GCA_031363325.1 Gemmataceae bacterium | reverse complement strand
CTGTCCCAGAACGCCCCCCACATGTTGTCGCTCCCGTTCATCCCGTACATATCGTCGGCCTCGTTCCCGCCGGACATGTTGTCGTTGCCATCGCCCCCGTAGAGCGTGTCGTTGCCGTTCGCGCCGTAGAGCGTGTCGTTGATCGTGTAGCCGGAGTTGGGAGTTACGGTTTCGTTCACGAGCGTGCTCGACGCGAGGTCCCAGTTCGACCCGACGATATGTACGGGATGAACGGGAGCGACAACATGTGGGGGGCGTTCTGGGACAGCACGACCGAGCGGGCCGGGGCCAACAACGACGGTAGCAACGCCGACACCCTCCGCGGGGGCGCGGGCATGGACACGCTCAACGGCGGCGACGGGAACGACTGGCTGTTGGGCGACGGGGAGGCCGACCTCCTGTTCGGCATGAACGGGTCGGACGCCCTGGACGGCGGCAGCGGCGACGACAAGCTCTACGGCGACGGCCGCGACGCTCCGGTGGCCCACCCCGGCAACGACAACCTGGTGGGCGGCGAGGGACAGGACTCGCTGTGGGGCGGCTCCGAGTCCGACACGTTGTGGGGGGGTGCCTACCAGGACGACTACTCCTACTACGACAGCGGCAACTACCTGTACGGGGAGGCCGGGACTGACGACCTGTACGGGAGCAACGGCAACGACACCTTGTACGGCGGGGCCAACGACGACGGCCTGTACGGCGGGGTCGGCGACGACCAGCTGTACGGCGGGGACGGCTACGACACCCTGTGGGGAGAAGACGGTGATGACTGGCTGGAAGCCGGCTGGTTGTACGAGCCCGCTTATGGCGGCGAAGGCACCGACTGGAATGCTCACCAGTGGGCCATCAACGGCACCGCAGTGACTGATATCGATCAGGAGGCGTCGCCCACGTGCGGGCTCCTGGCCAGCCTGGCCGGGGCCGCGCAATACACCGACCTGTCCGCCAACATCTCCTACCAGGGTAACTTCACCTATGCGGTCTGGCTGTTCGACGCAGGCGCGGGCGGCTGGGTCCAGGAGAACGTGCGGTTCAACGGCAACATGGTCCGAGATTCGGCCGGACAACTCGCTGACCCGGCGTCGGTGACCGAGGGCGAGTTCTGGACGGTCGTGTACCAACGGGCCTACTTGCAGCATTTTTACGGTATCGACGTCACCGATGCCAACCAGGTGATCGACTTTAACCGGAACGGCAACCTGAGCGACGGGGAGTGGCCCGACCGCCCAATCCAGGCCATCACCGGGCAGGCAACCCGCCGGATTGAGTCAGCCGACTTCGACCCGTCGGAACTGCACGATCTGGCCTACAACCAAACGGTCGTAGCCTGCGACGGCATCCACTGCTACATGGTTTACGACGTGTACACGGACGCCAACGGGCAATGGCAGGTGGTGCTGTACAATCCCTGGAGGCAGAGCCTTACGCACGAGGCGGCGTTGACCTACACGGTTGGCGATGGTTCGGCCACCGGATATGTCACCGTGGCCTGGGACGTGTTCAGCGCCAACCTGGACCGGGTGGTCACGACCTGAGTCGGATGGGTTTGAAATCAGCTCGCCGTCACACATGGCGGCGAGCGGGCCACCATCAGTTTGTCGATGAGATCGGGGCGGGTGGTGGGGGACGCGTCCTCGAACGGCAGCGGCTACTTCGACTACTGGGGCCGGTTTTGATCTGACCGGCTGGAACTTCTACAACGGGTCCGGGGCCGCCGCGATCCCGGAAAGATGCAGTTCTTTGCGACCTGGATGGCTGGAGTGTCTTCGGAATCGGTCCCACGCCCGACTTCGGGCGCGGGACCGCTTTCGCAGGCTCACGTTCCATCACTTCTTCTCGCCCAACACCTTCGCGACCTCATCCCGAGATCCTATTTTGTCGCACCTTGGCGACGATGAACTTGCGAGGTCACGATCCGCACATTGATTATCGAGCCAAGACAATCGTTGTCAGTTCGTGGTGCATTGGCTCAAGGCCATGAAACGGTGACTCCGCCATGTGGGACGAACGATACTCTCAGGCCGGCTTCGCATTCGGAACTGAGCCGAACGATTTCCTGACCGCCGTCGCCGAGCAAATCCCGCCAGGGTCGGTGTTGTCCCTTGGCGAAGGCGAAGGCCGCAACGCGGCCTACCTCGCCAGCCTCGGCCACCGCGTCGTCGCGGTCGATCAGTCGGAAGTCGGCCTCGCCAAGGCGCAACGATTGGCCGCCGACCGCAATCAGACGATCGAAACCGCCTGTGCGGACTTGGCGACGTTTCACATCGAGCCGGCCTCCTGGGCCGGCATCGTGTCGATCTTCTGTCACTTGCCGTCGCGAATTCGCGTCCCCCTCTATGCCGCCGTCGTGCGGGGCCTGCGGCCCGGCGGCTTATTCGTACTCGAAGCCTACACTCCGAATCAAATCGGCCGCGGCACCGGCGGGCCGAAAGACCCCGACCTGTTGCTCACGTTGGCCGGGGTGACCGAGGAACTCGCCGGGCTGGAATTGATTCACGCCCGCGAACTGGATCGGGACGTTCGCGAGGGAGCGTACCACACCGGAGTGGCCTCGGTCGTGCAAATCGTCGGACGGCGAAGTTCGCTCGACTCGTCCGATCAAGCGCCTTCCAGGTCGGCGTCGCGGGTCAATGACTGTCGCCCAACACGAAA
>JANLUE010000879.1:0-2319 GCA_031363325.1 Gemmataceae bacterium | reverse complement strand
CCGCTGCGCGGTTCTGCGCTCGACCGGGGCTTTACTGGCGATCGCCCGAAGCGGGCTCAAATCAGTCTCCTGGAACGAGGCGGCTCTTTTGAATGGACCGGATCGGAGCCCGCTTCGGGCGATCGCCAGTAAAGCCCCGGTCGAGCGCAGAACCGCGTAGCGGTTCGAGCGAGGCCGGGGTTAAGGCGACAATGAATTCACGCCGGCACGGCTTCAGGTTCCGCAACTGTCAGCGTCTCGAACACCCCCATGCGGCGGAACTTCTCGTAGCGCTCGTTCAGCAGTTCTTCAGTCGATTTGCCGCGGAGTTGGCGAAGATAGCGGATCAGGTAAGTCTTGAGCGTCGTACTCATTTCGCGAGTGTCGCGGTGTGCGCCACCCAACGGCTCCGGGATCACATCGTCGATTACGCCGAGGCCCGACAGGTGCCGGGACGTGAGCCGCAGGGCCTCGGCCGCCCGGGGCTTGGTTTCCTCGTTGGCGATCTTCCACAAGATGCCGGCACAACCCTCGGGGCTGATGACCGAATAGTAGGCATGTTCCAACATGCTGACCCGGTCCCCCACCCCGATCCCCAGTGCCCCGCCCGAACCCCCCTCCCCGATCACGACGCAAACGATCGGGGTCGGCAACCGGGACATTTCCAGAATGCTCGTGGCGATCAACTGGGCCTGGCCGCGTTCCTCCGCCCCGATGCCGGGAAACGCGCCGGGGGTGTCGATCAGGCACACGACCGGGACGCCAAACTTGGCCGCCAACTTCATTTTGCCAAGGGCCTTGCGGTAGCCCTCGGGATGGGCACATCCGTAATAGCAGGCCTGGCGCTCCTTGAGCGAGTGCCCCTTCTGGTGTCCCACCAGCAGCACTTTGAAGTCGCCGAGCCGGGCAAAGCCGCAACGGATCGCCCGGTCGTCGCCAAACGTACGATCGCCGTGCAGTTCGACGAACTCGTCCAGAATCGACGCGACGTAATCCATCGTCTGCGGTCGATCGGGGTGCCGGGAAACGAGGATCGTCTGCCAGGGCGTGAGGTTCGAGTAGGTCTTCTTCAGAAGTGCGGTCAACTCTTTGCGGATGCGCCGCACTTCGTCCGTGACATCGCGGCCGCTCTCCCCCGCTTCACGCTCAAGGCGCGACAGAGCTTCTTCGAGCACATGGATATCGGTCTCAAACGGTAACGGGGCTGCCGGCATCCCTTCATTCTCCCAGTTGGTCACTAGTCATTGGTCCTTGGTCATTGGTCATTCGCCTTTGGTCCTTTGTAAATGGACATTGATCGACGACTAATGACCAATGACAAAGGACTAATGACCAATGACCAATTACATCATTCCGCCTTCGTCCATCGGGTCGGGGTCGGTTTTCAAGACCTTCATTTTCCGCATGGCGATCAGGACGTCGTGGCAGGCCTGTGGGCGTTCTTCTTTTTTCTTGGCGAGCATCTTGAGGACGAGGGCGGCGAACTCGTCGGTGATGTCTTTGTTGTGGGCTTGCGGGGTGAGCGGCTTTTCGACGAGTTGTTTGTTCAAAAGTTCAGTCATGCTGCCGGCCCGGAGTGGCGGACGGCCGGTGAGGATCTCGTAATACATGCAGCCGAGTCCATAGATGTCGGCTCGGCCATCAAGGGGCAGCTTGCGAATTTGCTCGGGGGCCATGTAGCTCGGCGTGCCCTGGGCTTTCTTCTGACGGTAGAACAGTTTCGCCAAGCCCTTTGGCGTCCGTCGCGAGATCGCGAAGTCGATCATCTTCAATTGGCCGGACGCGTTGACGAGCATGTTGTCCGGCTTCACGTCGCAGTGAACCAGATTGTGCCCGTGCATGTAGGCGAGGGCGGTCGCCGCTTGCTTGAACACCTTGGCCGCATGCTCGCGGATGAACGCGTGGTCTTTCCCCATCAGGCGCGTGCGCATCGACCCGGACGGGAAGTACTCCATGATGAAGTGCGGCGACCCTTTGTCTCGATTCACTTTGAGGATGTGAATCACGTTCTCGTGCCGAAGTTTGGTGCCGATCTCGGCTTCGTGAAACAGGTTGTTGCGGATCTCCGGCTTGGCGGCCGCCTCCGGCAGGAGAATCTTCATCGCGAAGTGGCGATTGCTCGTGGGCTCGACAACTTCGAAGACCTGGGACACCTGCCCGGTCTGAAGCAGCGACCGGAGCTTGTATCCGCCGATCAACTCATTGACTTCGGGCATCGCGCCGGACCTCGGGGAACGAAACCGGGGGCCGTTCGTGGCCCCCGGATAATCGTCCAGTCATGTTATAGGCGGGGGAGCAAGGTGCCCCCGGCCTCGAAGCCATCGGCCGGGGCTATCTGCG
>JANLUE010000866.1:0-1501 GCA_031363325.1 Gemmataceae bacterium | reverse complement strand
CACCGATCTGCTCGCGCCCTTCGTCAAGCTGTTCGGCATCCGGGTCGATCGCGACCTGGGGGTCATGCGGCCGGGGCAGTCACTCAACGAACTCGCCGCCCGCGTGCTTTCGTTGCTCGATCCGATCCTCGTCGCCGAACGACCCGACCTGATCCTCGTGCAAGGCGACACGACGACGGCGTTGAACGCGGCCGTCGCCGGGTTTCACCGGGGCATTCCAGTCGGCCACGTCGAGGCGGGCTTGCGAACGGACGACCCGCTGGTCCCGTTCCCGGAAGAGATGAACCGCCGACTCATCTCGCGGGTCGCGACCTATCACTTCGCCGCGACGACGCGAAACCGCGATGCCTTGTGGGCCGAGGGCGTGTCGGCCGAGCGCATCTTCCTGACCGGCAACCCGGTCGTCGATGCGTTGCAGCACATGGGCACGGTCGCCACGCCGTCCGCACGCGTATGCATATTGCTCGAACGAACGCACGGCCTGCGGCGAATCGCCCTGACCACGCATCGCCGCGAAAGCTTTGGCGATATCTTGGCCGGCAACCTGCGCGTGCTCCGCGACTTCGTCGAAGCAAACGACGACGTGGCGTTGATCTTCCCGATTCATCCCAACCCGGCCGTCCGAGCGGCGGCCGAGACTTTGGCCGGCCACCCGCGAATTCATTTGATCGCGCCGCTCGACTATCCAGACTTCATCGCGCTGCTGTCGGCCGCGTGGCTGATCGTCTCCGACTCGGGGGGCATTCAGGAAGAGGCCCCCACTCTCGGCAAGCCGCTCATTGTCCTTCGCGAGAAAACGGAACGCCCGGAAGCGATCGAAGCCGGCGTCGCGCGACTGGCACCGACGCCCGAGGTTCTCGCCAAGTTGCTCGCCGACGAGCCGCCGATCGTACGGCCCATCGACAACCCGTTTGGTCGCGGCGACGCCGGCGTTCGCATCGTGCAGGCGATTCGCAAAGTACTCCGCGTGCCCGAACCGGTGGGGGCGTACTGATGCCCCAGCGCGACACCTCGAAGCGACACGTTCTGACTGTCGCCCTGGAGGACTACTTCCAGGTCGGCGCGTTCAATGAGGTCATTCAACAGGGCCAGTGGTATCGCTTCGAGACGCGGCTCGAACGGAACGCCGAGCGGGCGCTCGCTTTGCTCGATCGTCATGGCGTGTCGGCCACGTTTTTCGTGCTCGGCTGGATCGCGGACCGGTTCCCGGAACTCGTTCGCCGCGTGGCCGAGCGCGGCCACGAGGTCGCTAGCAAGGGCTACTACCACCGGGGCGTTTCGCAAATGACGCCGGCCGAGTTCAAGGAAGACGTGCTCCGTTCGCGCGAAGCGTTGGAACGCGCCTGTGGCCGACGCGTACTCGGCTATCGGCTCGCGAACGGCTGGTTCCAACCGCACGACCTGTGGGCGCTCAACGTCCTGGCCGATTGCGGCTACGCCTACGACTCGAGCATCGCCCCGCGTGGCCGGGTCTTCGCCGACGAGCCGTTTCGCCGCTTCC
>JANLUE010000859.1:0-5282 GCA_031363325.1 Gemmataceae bacterium | reverse complement strand
CGTCGGCCGCCCAGGAATCGGCCCGCTCGAACTTCCACGATTCGGCCGCCAAAACGTCGCCGCCGAAAAACCTGGCCGAACGATATCGCAACGCCGTCCAGGAAGAACAACTCTACGACCTCGAAAACCTCTTCTACGCCGTCCGCGACGACTCGCACCCGTTCGCCCGCGCGATCGTCGGCCTCACGGAAAAGCTCGGCGAGAAGTATCAGGTCGACGAACTCGCCGCCAAGTACGAATTCACGGGCCGAACGGAGATGACGGTTCCGAAAGCCCTGGAGATCAAGGAGATTCTCGAAACGATCGACAAGTTGTTGGCTCAGATCGAGGAGGCGAAGAAAAACGCCCGGGTCGCGATCATCGACATGGACGAACTCTCCGAGTTCGTCGAAGGCGAGGAGATGGACAACCTCCGGGCCATGCAGCAACAAATCAACGAATACTTGCGCGATCAAGCCGAGCGGCAAGGTATCGAGCAGGACCGCAAGGGGTTCCAGCTCACACCGAAGGCGTATCGACTGTTTCAATCGAGACTACTCACGACGATCTTCGAGGAGATGAAGGCGTCGAAGTCGGGCCGACATCCGGAAGCGGTATCCGGCGACGGGGCGGTCGAATCGCAACGGACCAAGTCGTACGAGTTCGGCGATTCGGTGACGAACATGGACGTGACCGGCACGTTGACCAACGCCCTTCTGCGCAATGGCCCCGGCCTACCGATTCGCCTGAAGCCCGACGACATCGAGATTCATCGCACCAAGGTCACGCCGAAGGCGGCGACCTGCGTGCTGCTCGATATGTCCGGTTCGATGCGCTACAACGAACTGTACGCGAACGTGAAGCGAATGGGGCTCGCCCTCGATGGTCTGATTCGCAGCGAATACCCTGGCGATTTTCTGCAGTTCATCGAGATGTTCACTTTCGCCAAGGCCCGGCACATTTCCGAAGTGCCCGGCCTCATGCCCAAGCCGGTCACGATCTTCAATCCGATCGTGCGTCTGAAGGCGGACATGAGCGACCCCGAAATCAGTGAATTGCAATTGCCGCCGCACTTCACGAACATTCAGCACGCGATGCAACTGGGCCGACGCTTCTTGAGCGCCCAGGACACGCCGAACCGGCAAATGGTATTGATCACCGACGGCCTACCGACCGCCCACTTCGAAGGAAACTTGTTGTACCTTTTGTATCCGCCCGACAAGCGGACCGAGGACGCGACGATGCGCGAGGCGATGCTCTGCGCCCGCGAGGGGATCACGCTCAACATCTTCCTGCTTCAGAGTTGGAGTCAATCGGAGGAAGACGTGCGCTTCGCGTATCGGATGGCCGAAGCGACGAAGGGTCGCGTCGTGTTCACGGCCGGCCGCGACCTCGATCGCTTCGTCGTCTGGGACTACGTGAAACGGAAGAAGTCGATCGTGTCGTGAAGTCAAAGAAAATGGGCCGCGACTTTCGTCGCGGCCCATTGTGTTCTTAGTTCTTCCGACGGCCACCTGGGGGGCCTCCCGGATTTCCACCCGGGCCAGCGGAACCCGCTCCAGGGCCGCCGCCTTGATTGAACCCGCCGCCTCGGTTGCCACCCGGCCCGCCTCCGTTACCGGGGCCGCCCGGGCCGCCGCGAATGCGGCCGCCCGTCAAGTCGGCCCCCGCCCCAATTTGCGGGAACCCACCTGTGCCTGCACCCGGCGTGAAAGTCATGCCGCTGGGAAGTTCGCCGGGTGTGAAGGTCATACCACCCGTTGCCCCGCCCGGTGTGAAGGTCATTCCACCGGGATTGAACCCGCCGGCACCTCGTCCGCCCGCCCCTTGATTTGCGCCACCAAGATTGAAGCCGCCTAGCCCTTGATTCGCACCACCAAGGTTGAAGCCACCGGGGCCTTGGGGCATGCCACCCGGATTGAAACCGCCTTGTCCACGACCACCTTGATTCATTGCACCCGGATTGAAGCCGCCGGGGCCTTGAGTCATGCCGCCCGGATTGAAGCCGCCCGGCGCGCCACCACCGCCCGGCATCCGGAAGCTCATCGCGTCGCCGCCCGGCCCTCCAGGTCCCCGATTGAAACCGCCACCGAAGTTGGCCATGTTAAAACCGCCACCCTGACCTGAGAAGCCACCGCCCTGACCGAAGGCACCCGGATTGAATCCACCGCCCTGACCGAATCCGCCCCCGCGGTTCATGCCGGGGCCACCGGCGAGCATCGTCGGCGAGTCGCCGCCCATGAGGGTCGTGCTCTTCGGCGGGCCACCCATCTGGGCCGTGCGATAGCGATAGTATTCATCGACCGTCAGGAACCCATCGTTGTTTGTGTCGAGCGTCACGAACTCGCTGATGCGTCGGCCGGCGGCCTTCCATTCGTACAGGCCGATCTGGCCATCTGCGTCGGTATCGAGTGCGGCATACGGGAAGTCACGCGGCAAGTTGCCGGCGCGAATGACGGTCGGCCGACGCACTTCGTCCTGGTCCGGGGCCGGCCCGCCGGGCGCACCGGGTTGGCCCGGCTGAATCCCCAGGCTTCGACCCATCCGCGCGGAGATGTAGTTTTTGAATTCGTTCAGGTCGATCACGCCATTGCGATCCGTGTCGTAGTTGTCGCGTTCCGCTCGAAGCGTTTCGGACATCTCGTCGAATTCAAGGACCCCGTTTTGGTTCTTGTCGTATTGCTTGAACATGTCCTCGAAGCGGCGATCCGCACCTTCCTGACCGCCGGGCATTCCGGAAAACGCACCCGGTTGACCGCCGGCCTGACCCATCATCGGCAGCTGACCGGAAGCGGCCATCTCGCGAACTCGGCCCATCGACTGTCGGAATTGGTCGCGCGAGATCTGGTTGCCGCTCAGCCCGAGCATCGGACCGAACCGGTCCATCATGCCCTTCATGCGCGGATCGAGTTGATCGAGGTTGATCACGTCTTTGCCGCCGGACAACATGTTGAACATCATGTCCGGGTCCATGCGGCTGAGTCCGCCGCCCGCGCCACCCCCAGGCTGACCAAATCCCCCACCACCGGGAAAGCCGCCCCCGGGGCCCTGACTCCACATGAGCGTTGGCATGAGCAGGAAGCCGGCGGAAAGAATCAGTGCGGAGTGCTTGAGGCGCATGGCGTGTCTCGGAACGGTAGGCCACAGATGAATGTACACCAGCGCGGGTCCGCTTGTCACGCCCCTTTTACCCAAGTCTCATTTCTCGCTCATGTTTGAACCGTCGCTATCGCCCACCGATGCAAGGCGGGGATCGTGCGCCGATGATCGCCGGCGACGTAGAAGCTTTCGCCGCCGTCGGCCACGGTGCGAACCAGGATCGTTTTCCAGGGCCGGTAATAATACCGAGGATCGGTTTTCGGGGCCTGGGCGCGTGTGTCGCCGTCGAGTGGAATCAGATCGAACACGGCCGTCGTGAACTTCGCTATTTGCTGGCCGTCCTGATGGGCGACGTTACGCGCCATGGTCAGCGCTTTCAAATAGACCTCCGGCCCCATGACGGCCGACCCGAAGTTCAACATCACTCCACCTACTAGTCGTCGACACGTCTCGGCAAACACGAGAAAATCGGCATAGCTGGCCCGGCCGAGCGCCGCCCCGTCGCAGTTCGGGTGCTCGTGAATGATGTCGTAACCAATTCCGATATGAACCGTGATCGGCACCCCGAGTCGAACGGCCGCCGCCAGTACGCTCATGTCCTTGTGCGGGAAGTTCTCCGTAAGGATCGCTCGACCGATGAGTTCGCCAAGCCCCATCCCGGACGCCGCGCCCGCCGAAACCACTTCGTTGATTCGTCCGGTCTCGGTCCACAGGCCGAACTCGCCCGTGCGAACGTACTTCGCGACGCTCTCCGTCGTCGCGCCGATCAAGGCGTTCTCCCAATCGTGGATCGGGCCGGCCCCGTTCATCGCGATATGATCGATCAGCCCACGTTCCATCAAGTCGATGAGGTGCCTTTGCACGCCGGCCCGGAGTACGTGTGCCCCCATGACGAGCATCCGGGCCGCGCCCGACGCCTTGGCCGCGCGCAGCTTGTCGGCGAGAATCGGCAACGCGGGATGCTCGAAATCGACCGGAGCATCGAGCGGTAACAAGTCCGCGAGCGTGAGGTCGTGTTCGCGGAGCGCGAGCGGCTGAAGCTTGAGTCGCGAGCGATCGAATTGCGGAAACATATCGATGCCTGGCGTACGGGCTGACGTTCAGAATACGGCGTGCTCGCGAATTCGCTTGACTTACGCCGCCGGCGCGCGATGATCCCACATCACTTCACCTGGAGGAACAATCATGGACCGTCGTGAACTGTTCGGCCTCGCCGCCGCCGGAATCGTCCCGACCGCGCTCTCGGCCGATCACGGAGACAAGTCTCCAAGTGGACCACTGCCGCCCGTGGGCCAGTTTCACCTGCATTTCTGTGGCATCCACCTCGGCAAGAAGGACCCCAAGGTCCAGTCGATCGTTCAGCACTACTGCGGGCCGAACGGCAAGAGCCTGCATCAATGCTTGTTGTTCGACGGCACCGGCAAGGACGCCAAGCTGATCGGCGTCGAGTACATCGTCCCGGACGACGTGTATCGTTCGCTGCCGGACGGCGAAAAACGCTACTGGCATCCGCACACGTACGAGGTTCTGGCCGGCGGGCTGATCGCACCCGGCATGAAGCGCGACGACGAAACGAAGTTCATGACCGTGCTGCTGAACACCTGGGGCAAAACCTGGCACACGTGGCCCGACCCGACGACGGCCGTCCCGATCGGCGAGCCGATGTTGATGTGGGCCGCCACGGGAGACAATCAAATCGAGCCGAAGATCATCGCGGCCCGCGACAAAGAGTTCGGCGTCGATTGCGACAAGCTCCGGGAACTCCGGGGCCAGGCGATCGGGTTTGAAGTGCCGCAAATCCCGCAACCGAAAGACCTGGCCGAGGCTGGTCGCCAGTGGACGGCCAGCGGCGAGGACAAGCCAACGAAGCGACGTTAAAGTCCCGTTCCCAATCGGTAGCGGGTATAGCCCCGCGCCATCCACGCGCCGGCGACAAATACACCGGCCTCGGTTCGGCCGAGTCGTGGATCAGCGTTTGATCAAGGCTTCGACCGGCACCGCGACCGATCGCTTCCAGGAGTCGTGGCGTTCCGAGCACGAGTGCGATTCGACTTGAGCTCTTCTTGCTTCCGCATCGGCACGACTGGTAGAATAATCGAATGGAGAAGGACACCACGAGCGATCCGGTCTACCCACCCGGCAAGCGTCGGACGTGGTGGCATCCGTTGTTGACGCGTTTGCTCGAATGGGCGCTGAGGGACTCG
>JANLUE010000817.1:0-5342 GCA_031363325.1 Gemmataceae bacterium | reverse complement strand
CGCAGCTAGCCCCGGCCGATGGCTTCGAGGCCGGGGGGTGCCCCACCCTTGTTGTCCACGCGCGCGGTCTGCTAGAATCATTCCACGCAGGCGGCCCGTCGGAAGCAGTCCCCATGAAGTGTCAGAACTGCCCAAAACTCTCGACCCTCCAGATCACGGAGCTTCATGCCGAAGACAACTTCGAGGAGTTGCACCTTTGTGACGAGTGCGGCCAGAAGTACCTGAACGAGACCGCCCCGAAGAAGAAAGCCGTGACGGTCCCCGATGCCCCGTCGGCGGCCGACAAGCAATGCGATGCGTGTGGCACGAAGTTCGTGGACTTCCGTAACTCCGGCCGCCTCGGCTGCCCGCACGATTACCAGGTGTTCCTGGCCGAGTTGTTGCCGTTGCTCGAAAGTATCCACGGGGCGACCCGGCACACGGGCAAGACGCCGCGCCGGCCGAGTCAGCAGGTTCGGGCGACCGAGTTGAATCGACTTCGCAAGGACTTGCAGAAGGCCGTGACGGCCGAACAATACGAGACGGCCGCCAGCCTCCGCGATCAGATCAAGACCCTGGAAGACCACTGACCGGCCGGGGTATTCCATGAATAAATGCGAGTTTTGCTCGAAGCCGGCCACGATGCACCTCACCACGATCCTCCATAAGAAGAAAAGTGGGATGTACGTCTGCGAGGCGTGCGCGCGCGAAAAGAACCTGCTCCCCGGTTCGGGGGCCGAGTTGAACGTCTCGGCCCTCCTGCAACTCGTGCTCGGTCAAATGCCCGCGCCGAGCAAAGGAACTTCCCAAGATCTGACGTGTCCGGAATGTGGAACGCCGTACGCTCACTTCCGGGCCCAGGGTCGACTCGGTTGCCCGCACGATTACGAAGCGTTCCGGGCCTTGCTCGAGCCGTTGTTGGAACGCATACACAACAACGCGGTCCGACACGTGGGCAAGGTGCCACGGCAACATGCTCGCCGGAGGCGGTTGGCCCATCGTGCCGAACTCGAAGCGCAGCTTCGGTCGGCGGTGTCGGCCGAAGAATACGAGACGGCCGCCCGGTTGCGCGACCAGATTCGGGGCCTGGGGGCCGACCATGAATCTTGACAGCTTGACCTCCCGGCTCGGCGAATGGCTACGCGGCAGCGGCCCCGAAGCCGATGTTGTCGTCTCCACGCGCATCCGCCTGGCCCGCAACCTCGCCGGGGCGGCCTTCTGCACCCGTGCCACGCCACACCAGAAGGCCGAGACCGAGGCCCGGATACGCGAGGCGATCGTCGATCTCGATCTCGCCTCCCCCCTCATGTACGTGAACGTGGCCGGCCTGTCGGCCATCGATCGCCAGTTCCTCGTCGAGCGCCAACTCGTCAGCCGAGAATTGGCCGGCGTACTCGAAGGCCCGCGTGGCGTCGCCTTCGACGAACGCGAGGCGATCAGCCTCATGATCAACGAGGAAGATCAGATCCGCCTCCAGTCGATGCGGAGCGGGTTCGACCTCGACGCGGCCTGGGAAGCGATCGACAAAATCGACGACCTGCTCGAATCGCGGCTGGAATACGCGTTTTCCGAAGAGTTCGGCTTCTTGACCGCGTGCCCCACGAACGTCGGCACCGGCATGCGCGCGAGCGTGATGTTGCACCTGCCGGCGCTCGGCATGACCAAGCAGATCGACAAGGCGTTCAAGGCCTTACAGAAGATCAACCTCGTCGTTCGCGGCTTGTACGGCGAGGGCAGTCGGGCCCTGGGAGACTTCTTCCAGATCTCGAACCAAATCACTCTGGGCAAGAGCGAAGTCGCATCGCTGACCGATATCCGGGCGGTCATTCAGGAAATCATCAAGTACGAGCGGATGGCAAGGTCCACGCTGATGCGCGAGGCTCGGCAAAACGTGCAGGACAAAGTCGCGCGGGCGTTGGGCACACTCCAGTCCGCGACCATGATGACCTCCGAAGAGACGATGGAGTTGCTGTCGGCCGTCCGCGTCGGCGTGCACCTGAAATTGATCGGCGACCTGTCCCCAGTTACCGTCAACGAACTGTTCATCCACACTCAGCCGGCCCACCTTCAGAAGATCGTCGGCGAGCCCCTCGACGGCGAAGCCCGCAACGCGGCCCGCGCGCGCTACCTGCGTTCGCGATTGCGGCAGGCCGGGGCGGATTGAGGCGGAGACGGGCGAGAGTCGACGGTGGCCCAGCAGACATATTCAGAACGTCGGCGAGTTGGTTGTGCGAATCGCGATAGACAGAATGAATTCAAGTGATAATGGAAAGTCCGCTGATGTAGGCGGAAATGATTCTGTCTATTGTATGTTTGGCGGCGTCGGAGAAGTCCCGATGGGCGGTGCGTGGCGGCCCGAGGCGACAGTTGCCATGGTGTGCGTGGCCCTGCTCCCGTGGTGGGTCTGGGTGACGGGCCTCAACCTGCACCCATTCTGGCTGGCCGTGTTCGCCGGATTCGTCGGGGTGGGCGTCGGGTGCGGGGTGAGCGGGGTCCGCCGCGGCGGGCGGGCCAGCCGAGTGGCGGCCGGGCTGTGCTTGGCCGTCCTTGCGGTCGTCGGCTTTGGGTTCACCGCGCTGGTGGTCCTCACCCCGTGAGCCGCAAGACGCCCAACCGTCTTATTTCCCATCCGACTCGAATCAGAAACAAAATCCCCGGCTACGTCGTATCAATCGACGCATGTCGATTGGTTGATTCAAGCCGTTCGGCCTGCGAACATTTCGCACGGGGCTCCGGGGTGGTTCGGCAAACGGCGTCGCGCTCGAAGTCGAGGGGTGCCAAAAGGATGATCTGTTCGACATTGGAATTGTACTGTCATGGCTTTAGCGACAACGTTTGGCGGCAACGTGCAAGACTTGCTCGACATAGCAAGCTTGACCCCGTTATGCGACTTTCCTTTCGCGTTGCGTCCTTTGACGAAACATCTTCAGTCGATTGGCCACGAGTGGTGCGTGTTGACCGTGACCAGGCAACTGAATGACGGTATTCCGGACGATACGATCAGAGCCTGCATGATTATTTGGGCGGTAGATATCGATGCAGCAATACTCGTCAGTCGTTGCGAGGACAGTCGCTTGCGAGTTGACCTGGACCGCGCCGAGTTGCCTCCGGTTGAATACTTGGCTCCCACTTGCGCTGGGTGGACCTACGGCGAAATTGTGAAAGCCGGTCGTGGAAATTTGATGGAGTGTGGCGTTTACGGTCTAAACGGCGAATTCCAGTTCAAGGAACTTCGGCTAAAGAATTCGACGCTGTATTTTCAATCTCGGAAGCGCAAAAGATCGGAATTGCCTATTGCGATTCGCTTATGCGAGTGACTAGAGCGCACTTCGAGATGCTGTAGCGGTCGGTTGCCACGGTCGGTTTCGTCGGGCGGGCTGTTCAGCCCCGTTCACGGGGCTTGCCCGCGAAGCGGGTGTAGGCCCGCCGTTCACGGCGGGTTAGCGACCAACGCTGCCCCCGAGGCCCGTTCACGGGCCTTCTCGCTGTTCGCCTTTAGGCACCGCGGCGGCATCGGGCACGTCGGGCTGGGTGATGCGCTCGAGACGGTCCACGGTCTGACCGCGAGCATGCCGCTCACGCTGGTTACGCACGTAGTCGATGACCCATGGCAGATCTCGTGTCCCGAAGCTGACCACTCCGTACCCCGCTTGCCACTCCAAGGCTTTGTGGCCGAGCTTTTGGTTGGCTTCGTGAGATGACGACCCCTTGAGTTGGCCGATGAATTCACTGATGGGGATTGTCGGGGCGACGCTCACGGCCAAGTGGACGTGGGTCTCGATCCCGCCCACTTCGTGGACGTACACGCCCGGAGTGTTGATGCAGCGGCCGCGGAGGGCGTGATGGACGATGGCCTCGACCTTGGGGACCAGGAGAGCGGCGCTCCCTTTGGAGTGCCAAGTCAAATGGAGATTGATTTCCGAATAATAGTTCTGGGACATGGGCTGCTCCGGGTGTGATGGCGGACGAGTGGCTGAAGCCAAACGGCGAGAAGCCCCGTGAACGGGGCTACGGAATCACTCTATTCGGACACCCGCCGTGAACGGCGGGCCTACACCCGCTTCGCGGGAAAGCCCCGTGAACGGGGCTGAACAGCCCGCCCGACGAAGCCGGGCGTGGCAACCGACCGCTACAGCATCTCGAACGGCGCTCTAACAGGGATACTGTAAACGAGGTCGAGCAAGAGTGTCAGAAGTGACGTAAATCAAAAATGGCCCAAAGGGAGTTTGGAGCTGACCCCTGCCTCAAAAGTCGGCGAGCTTAGTAGAAGTCGTTAAGGTGGCGGCTGCCAAATTTGGTTGTTCTGTGGCAGAGGATTGTCTAGCCCACCGGGTGACGCCGCGTTCGCTTGCCACTGCCAGGGGTGGACGCTCGGGCGGGTTCACCCGAAGGGCTAACGCCCAACGGCCCACCTTCAGAAGATCGTCGGCGAGCCCCTGGATGGCGAAGCCCGCATCGCGGCCCGGGCGCGCTACCTGCGTTCGCAATTGCGGCAGGCCGGAGCGGACTGAGGAGAGACACACGGTGGTTTCGGCCGATTAAACTCGGCTCAATTGGAAACCTGTAGTTTCAAAACCTCGCCCCGCGCCGCAACGGCGAGCCGGGGGACGTTATCGAATCTCAGATTGATAACGCCACGAGTGAAACGAAGGCGAGCGGAGCGGCGTCAGCCGCCCGATGAACCCCCAGCGACTCGCCCCAAGTCGATTTCTTCGACGATGTTCGTTGAACCATTGACTCGTTGACTCGGGGCAAGTCTCCGCGGGTTCATCGGGCGGCTGACGCCGCTCCGCTCGCCAGTTCCATCGGTGCGGCCGGCCCGTCGCGTTCGCCAACGGCGATTTGAGTCTCGCCATTGGCGCGACTATCGTCGCCGGACACGATTCCTGGACGTGGCCGGGTGTCGGCACGCCGACATGAAGATTCTTCCCATATTCCGTTCGCACTGGGTTGCGAAAAACGACGCGCCGCATTATCCCTCGGGTGGGCCTGAAGTTCCCGGCGTTTCGCCGACCTTCCGGGCCAATGAGCTTCGCTCTGGAGGCCGAAATGTGTCGCGGGCACCGTCAATTCACAACCGCCTATTTTCAAACGACTTACGGCGAAAATGCGACAAAATGACACGATTTGACACAAAAAACCAAAGAAGTTTTTTTGCCGCTAAACCCGAATCACGGTGAGAACCGGAGTTTTTGTTGGATAGGCGAGCCGGGGGGCGTTAGCCCCTCGGGTGACGCCGCGTTTGCTTGCCCCTGCCAAGCAAACCAACTTGAGGAAGCCATTGCGGCGTCACCCGAGGGGCTAACGCCCCCCGGCTCGCCTATCCAACAAAAACTCCGGTTCTCACCGTGATTCGGGTTTAG
>JANLUE010000801.1:0-5270 GCA_031363325.1 Gemmataceae bacterium | reverse complement strand
CGCGTCGGGCGATCTCCTCGATCTGGCCGTAGTCGAGTTCGCCAGTCGCGAGGTTGACGCCATAGGTGTGAATGTCGAACATGCGCGACGAGGCGTTGCCGAGCGCGCCGTGCGTCAGGTGCCCGCCCGACGCGAAGTCCAGAGCGAGCAACTTCTGGTTGTTCAACTCGCGGCGGAGTTCGTCCCACTTGCCCGCGTAGGCCGGGTCCGTTCGCAGTTTGATCAGGTCGGCCTGCTTCACTTCCTCGTCGTCCTTGAGCCCCACCGTGCGGCGGACCCAGGGGTCTTCGCACTTCGCCCGCAAGATTGCCCAGTAGGCGACGAGGTTCGCGTCGGCCCCGCTGTGCGGCTGAACGTAAGCGTGGTCGGCCCCGAACAGTTTGCACGCCAACTCGCTCGCCTCCGATTCGATCGCGTCGACGTTCTCGCAACCCGCGTAGAAGCGATCTTTCGAGACGCCCTCGGCATATTTATCGGTCAACAGGTTCGCCATCGCCGATTGCACCGCGAGCGACGAATAGTTTTCTCTGGCGATGAGCTTGAGGCTCCGCCGCTGGTCCCGCAGTTCCGCCACGATGTTCGCCGCGATCGAGGGCGACACGCCCCGCACCAGATCGAGGTTCGCGAGATAGGCCAGAAACCCCGGATCGAGGTCCGCGATGGATCGCCCGGAAGTCGTCAGATAGTCAGTCAACAAGGTCATTTCGAGCCCTGGAAAGAGATGCGGTTAGGTTATTGGCGGCGGGGGATTTCAACGAGTCGGTCGAAGCACGCGGAAAGCGGAAGCACTTCGTCAGCGACACGCTGACGGGGGCCTTGCAACGAATCGGCGATCGAATTCAAATCGTGCCGATGGAAAAGGCGTAACGCCACTCGGCACGACCGGCCCGGATGGTCGGCCACCGCGTCGCGTTGACCATATAACGCCCCACACGTCTGTTTCCTTGCGCGGGACCCCTGCTCGATGAAGATTCACGAATACCAGGCGAAGGAATTGTTCGCCGCTGCCGGTGCGAACACGCCCAAGCACATTGTCGCCACCTCGCCCGAGGACGCGGCCGCCGCGTTCGACAAGCTCGGCGGCACCGGGGCGATGATCAAGGCCCAAATTCACGCCGGCGGGCGCGGGGCCGGTCAACTCAAGGGCTACGCCGACAAACTCGGCGGCGTGAAGTTCGTCGCCAACAAGGAAAAGGCCAAGACAATCGCGGCCGCCATGTTGGCTCATCCACTCGTCACCTTGCAGACTGGCCCCGAGGGTCAGCCGATCAAGACCTTAATCGTCCAGGCCGACGCCGAGCCCGATCGCGAGTTCTATTTGGCGATGGTCCTCGATCGGGCACTGGGGCTTCCGGTCCTGATGGCCAGTGCGGCCGGTGGCATGGACATCGAGAAGGTCGCCCACGAGACGCCGGAGAAGATCATCAAGGTGCCGGTCAGCCCCGAGGTCGGGCTGCAGCCGTTCCAGGCCCGGCGGGTCGCGTTCGAACTCGGATTCAGCGGCGATCAAGTGGTCAAGGTCGAAACGATCATGCTCGCGCTCTCGAGGGTGTTCCTGGAGAAGGACGCGAGCCTCGCCGAGATCAACCCCCTGGCGATCACGAAGAAAGGCGATGTCGTCGTCCTGGACGCGAAGATCGATTTCGACGACAACGCCCTGTTCCGCCATCCGGACATCGAGAAGCTTCGCGACCTCGGCGAAGAAAACCCGGTCGAGGTTCGAGCCGCGAAAGCGAACCTGAACTTCATCCAGCTCGACGGCAACATCGGCTGTCTGGTGAATGGTGCCGGGCTCGCGATGGGGACAATGGACATCGTCAAATACCACGGCGGCGAGCCGGCGAACTTCCTCGACGTGGGTGGCGGCGTCACGCCGGAGGCGGCCATTGAGGCGTTCCGAATCATCCTTTCCGATCCGAAGGTGAAAGGAGTGCTGGTCAACATCTTCGGCGGCATCGCCAAGTGCGACCTGATCGCCGAGGCACTCGTGAAGGCTGGCCGCGAGGTCGGGTTCAAGGTCCCGGTGGTCGTGCGGCTCGAAGGCACGAACGTCGAGAAGGCCCGGCAAATCCTGGACGGCGTGAAGGCCGAGCTACCAATGATCCGCTCCGCGAGCGGCCTGACCGAAGCGGCCAAAATGGTCGTCGCCGCGGCGAAGGGGTAACCTTCGGAGACTCCCTTGCCCACCGATACGCCGAACCCGTACGATCTCGTTCCCTACGAGAGCCACCCGTTCCCGCAAACGCACCCGACGCGGCTCGCGACCGTCGGCACGCTGTTTGGCATGCGGCCGGCCCCAGTTCAAAAGTGTCGCGTCCTCGAACTCGGCTGCGCCGCCGGCGGGAACCTGATCCCGATGGCCGTCCAATCCCCGGACAGCCACTTTGTCGGCGTCGATCTCTCGAAACGGCAAATCGACCAGGGCAACGAAACGATCTCCGCCCTCGGCCTGACGAACATCCAACTCCGCCACGCCAATATCTCGGACGTCGACGATTCCTTCGGCAAGTTCGACTATCTGATGAGTCACGGCGTCTTTTCCTGGGTGCCGACCGATGTCCAGGACGCGATGTTCCAGATCGCCGCTCGAAACCTCAATCCGCAAGGCATCGCGTACATCAGTTATAACACGTATCCCGGTTGGCACATGCGCGGCCTCGTCCGCGAGATGATGCGCTATCACGCCGCCAACTTCAGCACGCCAACCATCCGAACTCGGCAGGCCCGCTCGCTGCTCGATTTCCTCGCGACCTCGGTGCCACAGGATGGCGGCGCGTTCTCGGCCTTGCTACGACAGGAAGTCGAAGTGCTTCGACATCACGCGGACTATTACCTGTTCCACGAACATCTGGAGGAAATCAACTCGCCCCTGTTCTTCCATCAATTCATCGAACGAGCCGCCCGGCACGACTTGCAATACCTCGGCGAATCGAACGTCCGGTCGATGATCGTGACCAACTTGCCGGAGGGCGTGCAGAAGGCCCTCCGGGTCATGTCCACGGATCAGATTCAACTCGAACAGTACATGGACTTCCTGCGGAACCGCACGTTCCGCGAGACGCTGCTGTGCCGGGCGAACGTGCCGTTGAATCGCGGGCTCGACGGCGAGCCGATCCGCCGACTCTGGCTGGCGTCGCGGGCCGAACCGGTCAACGGTCCGCCCAACATCGAATCGGACGAACCGATCGCGTTCAAGACGCCGAGCGGCTACACGCTGACCACGTCGATGTCCTCCATGAAGGCCGCCCTGGTTTGCCTGCGGGCGGCCTGGCCCCGCGCCCTCGCGTTCGACGAACTGATCGCGGCGATCGCCACGCCTTCAAAAGCCCTGGGGGAACCGGAGAAGATCGCGCTCGCGTCACGATTGACGCAGGCCTACGTCGGCTCGGACCTGATTGAACTGTTCGCGGGACCGCTTCCGTGCGTCACTAAAACCTCGGAACGCCCGGTCGCGTGCCCGTACGCGCGTCGCCAGGCAACCCACGGCCACAAAGCCACGAACCGCCGACACGAGACGATCGGCCTCAGCCCATTCATGCGTGCGCTGCTTCCTTTGCTCAACGGCACGCGAACCCGCGACGACCTGCTCGCCGAGTTTGTGGCGATGGCCGAGTCGGGCCACCTCACGTTTCAAACGACGACCGGGCCCGATTCGCCGGACCGTCAGACGGTCCTGGCGCGTGCGGTCGAGGAAGCACTCGAAGACGCCGCCCGAGGAGCGATTCTGGTTGTGTAACGGGTCGCGCGGATTTTGGCGGATTATGCTTGAACGGCGAATCGCGGCAGTGTAGGATGCGCGCGGTTAGGTCGGACAACGTCTCCGCGACTTCCCGCCCTGAACTCGCCAAGTCGAGCCATGCGAGGTCATCATGCGGCGACTATTCTTGTCGATTTTCGCGGCGAGCGTGCCGTTTCTGGTGTTGGCCACAGTGGGTTGTGGCGACAAGAAAGCCGCGCCCGAGGTGGCGGACCTTGCCGCGGAAGCCAAAGCGAACAACGATTTTGCCGTCGATTTGTTCGAGCAACTCCGATTGGACGCCAAACCCGATCAGAACATTGTCTTTAGCCCGTACAGCATTCGTACGGCCTTAGCGATGGTCTATGCCGGAGCTCGAGGAGAAACAGCGGAGGAGATGGCCAAAGTACTTCGGTTCGGCCGCGATAAGGAGAAGTACATACCCCAGTTTGCCGCCCATTCGGCTCAACTGACAAATCAATCGGATGGATTGAAATGCCTGTTCAAGATTGCGAACGGCGCGTTTTGCGACGCGCGGCTGAATGTGAAAAGTGAATACGCTACTACCCTAAACGAACGATTCACTTCAGCGTTTAAGACGGTTGATTTTGCAAATGACCCAAATGGAGCGCGCAAATCGATCAACTCATGGATAGCTGAGAATACAGAAGGTCGAATCAACGAAGCGTTACCCCCCGGTTCGATTAAACGCACTACAATGCTCGCGCTCGCTAACGCGGTCTACTTCAAAGCAACGTGGCGACACCCCATGACTCAAATCGCAAATAGATCCTTCACGCTCCCATCCGGTGCCAAAAGCTCCCCACCGATGATCTATGTTGAAAACGAATTTAGATACGGGCTGTTTGATGAATTTGAAGTAGTCGAACTACCGTATTACGGCGATAAATTCGCGATGATAGCCGCATTACCCAAGAGTAACTCGGTCTCGGCTCCGAGTTCAGCTTCGAAATTGCTGAGTTACTTGGACGCACTCAAGCCGCAACAACTCAAAGTGCGAATGCCAAAGTTAACGCTCGAGACATCTGCCGAATTATCTGGCAACCTTGGTCGGCTCGGAATGAAGTCGACGCTAAATGGTGCGGACTTCGGAGACATCAGTCCTTCACTACAATCAATTTCAAGTATCGAGCATCATGCAAAGCTGGAGGTCGACGAAATTGGCACAGTCGCAAGTGCCTCAACCGTCGTGCAAATGACTGGAATAATGACATCCAGCATCAAATCGCTCACATTTGATCGTGCGTACTATTTGGCACTGATCGACAAAGAGTCGAAGCTCATCCTCTTTCTTGCATGGGTTGCCGCGCCTTAACGAATGTCGGTTATCGAACGCACTCAAAATCGATAGCGTGCAAATTGGCATTCTGCGTTAATTTGACTCGGAGCGTGCTTCGGAATTTGTACTTGTTTAGCGCCCCTGGACGCCGGGTGGGGAAATCCGCATAACGCTTGCAGCTGACACGGTTGTCCGTCGCGAGGGAGCGCGTGATTGGGCCATCTTACGAGCAAG
>JANLUE010000797.1:0-6007 GCA_031363325.1 Gemmataceae bacterium | reverse complement strand
CTTCGGTCTTCGGGGCCTTCCACGCTTGCCAGTCCGAAAGGCTCAAGGCGACGTTGAGGTATTCACGAAGCTCGCCACTCCAGAAGAGGATCGCGGCGGTGAGTCCGAGGCCGAGCCCGCACGTCATGGCAAATCCCAATGCGAAGCGGCCCGCGCCGCGGGTTCGATAGAAGCCGAGCCACAACGGGAAGAGCAGCAGTGGGAAGAACGCGGTGCCGGCGGCGACTCCGAGCAACGCGCCCGCCACCAGCGGCTTTTGGAACGCGTAGACGGCCCACAAGACGAACACGGCCGGCCAGACGTGATGAATCTGCCCGACATGATACGCGGTGAACGGCAGGATCAGATACAGGGCGGCCATCGCCATGCCGGCCGTCGAGTCGCGGAAGTGAACTCGGCCGATCGACACCAAAGCGATCGCGATGGCCAAATGCAAGACGATCGCGACGATCCGCTCGGCCCAGAACCGAGCCGTCCCTTCGGTGGCCGAGCCCGGCACGCTGGCGACGGCCGTCGCGGTGTCTTTCACTTTCGACAACGCGACCGTATCGCGGCCGACTTGTTCGGGTGCGTCCGGCAAGCGTCGAACGGCCACGGCCCCGAGACAAATCATCATCGCCGAGCTGAGCCACACGAGGCCGGGCAGGTTCAAGTTGGTCGTGAGCGTCGGCCGTTTCTCGAGCCCCAGATCGAGGAGACAGCGCAGGAAGAAGTACACCGAGCCGACCATCAGCCAGACGTAGCCGATCAAGAGAAGTCGCTCGCGCTCGGACATCGTGCGGCCGAGGTCGACCGCGCCAAATTCGGTGGGCAACGCGTGCGCCTGGATCAGGAACAAGAACCCGGGCGCGAGCAGGTACAGCGTGAGCAAGTCCCAGTTGCGCAACGAGATCAGCCGGTCGAATTTGTAGAAGGCGGCGAGCGCGAGCAGCAGCGAGAAGTAGAACCAGGTCGCGGCGTTCGGCAACGTGAAGTCGAGGAAGATCGACGCGAACACGGCGCACCGCGAGGTCAGGGGGAACGCGGCCCGACAGACACGTTGTATCGAATCAGCGTCGAGCGTTGGCCAATTCCAGTTCGCGGAATATTTCTGACCCCACACGTTACGCCGAGGTTCGTCATGCCACTCATCGCAACGCTCACCGCCGATCTGAAAAAATTCGCTCTGACCCACCCAAGCTACTCGGAGCAACTCGACGAGCTGTGGACGACGCTCAACATCGCCAAAAACACGATGACCTACAACAACGACATCGAGGACACGAAATACACGGGCGATGGCCCGGCGGCGATCGAGTTCGTGCAGTGGTTTCGGAACGTGGTCGAGCACCAGAAAGTGAGCGCGAAGACCGACGACCGAAAAGTCGCCTTCGACATCCTGGAAAAGGACTTGCTCGGCAACGTCCGCGTCGGGGCGTTCCCGAAGATCGACCCGGTCAAGTTCGCCTTCCAACTGGCCCTACGTATCCGCGAGCCGAAGCTGATCAATCAAACGTCGACGAACCTGTGCGGCCCCAATTCGCTCGTGATCCAAATGGCCCGCGATCGGCCCTCGCAATACGCCACGATCGCTACGCAACTCTACCGCACGGGCAAGAGCGCTCTCGACAAATTGCCGATCGAACCGGCGAACTCGATCGTCCAGGGCTTCGATGCCGCCGCGCTCGGCGAATGCGACTACGTGGTGCTCGGCAGCGTTCGGAACAGTGCGGCCATCCTGTACGGTGATGGCATCGTCCGCACCATCGGTCTGCTCACCAAGCCGGGCGTCTTGTGCGATTGGCTGCGCCAGGCCGGCTACAAGAGCGTCGAGGATCACACCTTCTTCGACGTGCCCTTCTACGCCAAACCAATCTCGGCCGCGACCGGCGGAAGTTTGCACGGGCCGCGCACGACCGGCTTCTCCTCGCCATCCAACAACGCTCAAAAGGTCACGAACCTGCGACTGATGGCCACCAAGCTCGGAACCGGTCACAAGGTCATCATGAATGCCGAAGCCCTGTTGTCGGCCGGCCTGGTTCAAGACAACCTCACCGGCAGCGGCCTCACCGGCCCATCGAACGCCATGGAGACCCACTGGACGTTCGTGAGTAAAATGACCCTCTCGGCCACGCACGTCGCCGAGATCAAGCTCTATACTTGGGGCGGGTCGTTCAAGAAACAGAATATCCCCATCGACGACTTCGCCAGTCGCTACGCGGGGTTTGTGTCGTACCAGGATTGACGCGTCCGATGTGGACCGTGCTTGATTTCCTCTCGAACTCGATTGTGATCGGTACCTTGTTGGGGTGCCTGGTCGTTCTGTGCGTACTCGACGTTCGACTCTCGCTGACTCGCGCCCGCTTGAACGCTCGCCGCACCCAGGAGGAAGTCGACTACGACGACCGGGGCCGGTAATTGCGACATTCCCCCTTTGCGGTCGGGGGCGATCCGTGGTAGGATTTCATTCCCGCCGCCAAGGTTCCAGTCGATGACCCAGCCGTTCCAGATGACCCGACGACCGTTCTTGCATGCGGGCGCGGCCGCCGGCCTCGGGTTGTTTTGGAACCATTGGCTGCACGCGGAACAAACGAAGCCCGCCAACGGTCGAGCCAAGTCGGTCATCCTGATCTTCAATGCGGGGGCACCGAGCCACATCGACCTGTGGGACCCGAAGCCGAAAGCGTCCGACACCGTGCGCGGGCCGTTTCAGCCGATTCGAACCAACGTGACCGGCCTCCAGGTGTCGGAGTTGCTACCCAACCTCGCCAAGCAGGCGGACCGGTTGGCCATCGTGCGAACGGTTCATCACACGCACACGCAACACAATTCGGGCATGCACTGGTCGATTGTCGGCAAGCCGTATCGGGTCGACAACACTCTGATCAACCCGTCGCGAACGGACATCCCCAGTTTCGGCACGCTGGTCGGCTGGCTCGCCCAACGCGAAGGTCGGACGTCGGCCGTGCCGCCGTACGTCATCACGCCGTTCCCGCATTGCGACAGCACGGTGTACATCACGCCCGGTCAATACGGCGGCTGCTTGGGGGCTCGCTACGATCCGTACGTTTTGAACGCCGACCCGAACTCGCCGAAGTTCCAGCCGAACTTTGGCGGGTCGGCCGATTCCGATCGAACGCGACTCGATGGTCGACGCACTCTGCTCGGCCGACTCGACGCGTCGCCCGTCTCGGATGTGACACTCGCGAACGACCTGCAACTCAATCGCACGAAGGCGCTCGACCTCGTCGGCTCGCCGCAAGTCCGGGCCGCGTTCGATTTGACCAAAGAGTCGCCGGCCACGCGTGATCGCTATGGCCGACACTCCTGGGGTCAATCGCACTTGCTCGCCCGACGATTGATCGAGGCCGGCAGCAAGTTCGTCACCACCGTGAACGGGCCGAGCATCAACTGGGACACGCACAAGGACAACTTCAAACAATTGAAGAATCAGCTTGTCCCGCCGATGGAGCGAGCGTTCTCGGCGTTGCTCGCCGACCTCACGGATCGCGGCCTGCTCGATTCGACGCTCGTAATCTGGATGGGCGACTTCGGTCGAACTCCGCAGATCAACAAGGACGCGGGCCGCGATCACTGGCCACAATGTTATTCGGCCGTGCTGGCCGGCGGTGGCATTCGCGGCGGGCAAGTTGTCGGAGCGTCGGACTCGATCGGGGCCTATCCCAAAGATCGCCCCGTCACGCCGGCCGATCTGCACGCGACCGTGTTCACCGCGCTCGGGTACGATCCACACGCGATCACGTATCAATCGCCCGATGGCCGGCCGTTCCCGTTGTCCGAAGGCACGTCCGTTCGCGAGTTGCTGTGAGAGCGAAGGATCATGGTTGAGTTGATCACGGAACCGATTGGTTGGGAGCGTGCGCTCATGGCTGCGGAAAAGGTCAAGGAGCGTTTGCGTCGGGCGACGCGTGCGCTCGATGACGCGGGCGTGCCCTACGCGGTCGTTGGCGGCAACGCCGTGGCCGAATGGGTGGCTCGGGTCGACGAGGACGCGGTCCGCAATACCAAAGATGTCGATCTCTTGATTCGTCGCGCCGACTTCCCGGCCGTCAAGGCGACGCTCGAAGCCGTTGGATTCATCTATCACCATGTGATCGACGTGGACCTGTTCATCGATGGCCCCGAGGGCCGACCGAGCGCGGGCATTCACCTCCTCTACGCGGGCGAGCCGGTCAAGCCGACCGATCCACACGCGTCGCCCGAGGTATCCGACTCGGAACGCGCGGCCGAGTTCCAGGTGGTTTCGCTCGAAGCCATCGTGCGCATGAAACTGGTCGCCTGGCGACGGAAGGATCAGGTCCATTTGCTCGACATGATCGGTGTTGGTTTGCTCGACGAAACCTGGCCGGCCCGCTATCCGACGCCGCTCGGCGATCGATTGCAGCAGTTGCTCGACGATCCGGATGGTTGAAGTTCGAATTTCAAGTTGACAATGTTGTCTTGGCAAGGCGAGCCGGTCGGGCGTAAGCCCACCGGGTGAACTCCAATCGACAATCTTGCTTGTATGGACACTCGGAAAGCAAGCTCATTCGGGGTTCACCCGGTGGGCTAACACCCAACCGGCTCGCCTTGTTGGCATGACGACACTATTGATGGCGAGTTGCAGTGAGGTTCGATCGACATGGTTGAATTGATCGCGGAACCAATCGGTTGGGAGCGTGCACTCATGGCCGCCGAGAAGGTCAAGGAACGGTTGCGTCGAGCGACGCGTGCCCTCGACGAAGCGGGCGTGGCGTACGCGGTCGTGGGTGGCAACGCCGTGGCCGAGTGGGTGGCCCGGGTCGACGAGGACGCGGTTCGCAATACCAAAGATGTCGATCTGTTGGTTCGACGTGCCGACTTCCCGGGCGTGAAAGCGGCGCTCGAAGGAGTCGGGTTCATCTATCACCACGTGATCGATGTGGACCTGTTCATCGATGGGCCGGACGGTCGGCCAAGCGCCGGCATTCACTTGCTCTACGCGGGCGAGCCGGTCAAGCCGACCGATCCGGCTCGATCGCCCGAAGTGACCGATTCGGAACGGGCGGCCGAGTTCCAGGTGGTTTCGCTCGAAGCCATCGTGCGCATGAAACTGGTCGCCTGGCGCGACAAGGATCGCACACATCTCCGCGACATGATCGGGGTCGGTTTGCTCGATGAGACGTGGCCGGCCCGTTACTCGCCGTCGCTCGGCGATCGATTGCAGCAGTTGCTCGACGATCCGGACGGATGATCCCGATTCAACTTGCCCGTTCGCACAACCGATGCGATAGTAAGAGGGTTGGTCCCACCTGCCCGAAGCCGCCCGGAGTGTCGCATGAATCCTGTCGCGTGTCCCGGTCCGATGACCCGCCGCCATTTCCTGGGCGCGGGGGCGTTCGGCATCGGTGCGCTGTCGCTCCCGGACATCCTGCGTCTCCAGGCCAAGGCTTCGGTGCCGGTTGACGATACGGCCGTCATCTTGTTGTGGCTGCCGGGCGGCGCTCCGCACATGGAGATGTACGACCTCAAGCCGAACGCCCCGGCCGAGTATCGCGGCGACTTCAAGCCGATCCACACCAACGTTCCGGGCATTGATGTCGGCGAGCACCTGCCGTTCCACGCCAAGTGTGCCGATAAATACGCGATCGTTCGCTCTGTCCATCACACGTTCAACGACCATGGCGGGGGTCACAAGCGATTCCTCACCGGCCGCGACCCGAAGCTACCCTCGGGCTTCGTGAACGACTACCCGATGGTCGGCTCGTTCGTCTCGAAGCTTCGTGAAGATCGCCATGTTGGATTGCCGAACTACGTGGCCGGCGTCGATGGCGGTCGACAGCAGGTCGATACGTTCAGCTTCGGGCCGGCCTACCTCGGAACTTCGACGACGCCGTTCACCTTCTTTGGCGACCCGGCCGAGTCGGGTTTCAGCGTCCAGAACCTGAGCATCCCGACCAAGCTCGCCGATCGACTCCAGGATCGACAGTCGCTATTGAAGCAACTCGACACGACGCAACGCGAACTCGACCTGTCCGGCGAGCATCGC
>JANLUE010000755.1:0-1959 GCA_031363325.1 Gemmataceae bacterium | reverse complement strand
CGGGGGCCGAGTTTTGGGCCGGACAACTCGAACAGATTCGGCCGGCCAATCCCGATATTCCCGTCCGCCACGTTCTGCTCGAAGGCGACCCGGCGTCGCAAATCGTCGACTACGCCCGCGACGCGAATCTCGACTTGATCGTAATGGGTACGCACGGCCGAACCGGCGTCGAGCGTCTGCTGATGGGCAGCGTGGCCGAGCGCGTCCTGCGCGACGCCCCGTGTTCGGTGCTCGTCGTCAAGATGCCGCACGGGCAGCCGCGCGTCGAACGATCGGACGCTGCTCTGATCGCGGGACGTTAGACATGGACCATCTCTGGGCCCCCTGGCGACTTGCCTACGTCACCAAGGACGCGCCGCCCAAATCCGCTGACGATTGTTTCATTTGCCGCGGCCTCGCGGAAGCGGACGACCGCAAGAATCTGATCGTCGAACGAACGGCGCTCGGCGTCGTGTTGCTAAACAAATTCCCTTACAACAATGGGCATCTGCTGGTCGCTCCGAAAGCGCACAAGGGACGACTCGATCAACTGACCGATGAAGAGGCGCTCGATCTGCACGAATCGCTCACGCGAATGATCGGCCGACTCGAGGCGCGAATGAAGCCGGAGGGGTTTAACGTGGGCTTGAACCTCGGCAAGGTGGCCGGCGCCGGGTTGCCGGGGCACTTGCACTGGCACATCGTGCCGCGCTGGAACGGCGATACAAACTTCATGCCCGTCCTGGGCGATGTCAAAGTGATCGTCCAGTCGCTCGACGCGCTCCACGATCTATTGGTATCCGCGTGACGCACGAAGCCTTCGAGGACGCCTGGCTGGCACCGTATGCGATGCGGGGTCGGGACAGTCGCGGCCGACGTTTCCCGGAAGAGCCGCACGCGTTCCGCAGTATTTTCCAGCGCGATCGCGAACGAATCGTTCATTCAACCGCGTTCCGCCGACTGATGGGCAAGACGCAAGTACTCGTTGGCCAGATCAACGATCATCATCGAACGCGGCTCACGCACACGCTCGAAGTCGCCCAGATCAGCCGGACGGCCGCCCGTCGCTTGCGACTCAATGAAGACCTGACGGAAGCGATCGCCCTGTCGCACGATCTCGGTCATCCGCCGTTCGGGCACGCCGGCGAGAGTGCCCTGGCCGCCTGCCTCCGCGATCGCGGCGGGTTCGACCACAACCTCTATGGCCTGCGCCGTGTCGACGTACTCGAAGAACGCTACCCCGAGTACCCCGGCCTCAATCTCTCGTGGGAAGTGCGCGAAGCGTTCGTGCAACATTCGAAGCGGCGCGATCAACCGGCGCTAGCCGAATTCCTGGCGGTCGGCAGTCCGTTGCTCGAAGCGCAACTCGTCGACGCGGCCGATAGCCTGGCCTACGACACCCACGACACGGACGACGCGCTGGGAATCGGCTTGATTCGCGTCGAGGACATTGAGGGGGTCGAACTCTGGCGCGAGTCGGCCGCCAAGGTGAAGAGCCAATACGCGGGCCTAGCGGGCGATCCGTTTCGGACGGCCGTCATTCGGGAGATGATCGCCACCCAGGTCTACGACTTGATCGCCGAAACGGAGCGACGATTGGCGGAGCACAACATCGCGTCCGTTGCCGATGTGCGGGCTCATCCGAACCCCCTGGTCGGGTTTTCAACGAGCTTGATGTCCCGCAAGGTGGCGCTCGAACGGTTCCTGCACGAACGCGTATACCGACACCACCGCGTCTTGCGGATGGCGGAGAAGGGCAAGGCGATCCTCGATCGACTGTTCACAGAGTTCGTGGCCAAGCCGGACCTCTTGCCGGAACGGTACTTGGCCCGCTGGACCGGAGCCCCGGTGCGTGCGACCCCCCGTGGGCCGGTTCCCCGCGAAGAAGATTTAGAGCGAGTTGTGGCCGATTATTTGGCCGGCATGACCGATCGGTTCGCCCGGCAAGAACACCTCCGCCTATTCCACCCGGACGGCGAC
>JANLUE010000688.1:0-7756 GCA_031363325.1 Gemmataceae bacterium | reverse complement strand
TCTGCCGGGCCAGACAGAAGGCTTGACCTTTATCGGTAGGTCGGATCCTGGGTTTCCGCTCCTTGTCCAACGCGAAGCCTTCTGTCTGGCCCGGCAGAATCGGAGTTCTGCCGCCACCTTCCGGGTTCGAGCCAGTCTTGCACTTGAAAGCTAGCGAAACTTGTAATGCGGGATCGGCTCGCCGGGCTTGAGATTCAGTTCGCGGCGAAGCCATGCGGAGGAGTACTTCCAATCGGCCGGGTCTTCCACCAAGCGCGCCTTAACCGGGTTCCATTCAACGTAAGTAATGATCCGTTCGAGTTCTTCCAAGCTTCGAGTCCAGTGATCGTACGCCTCGTCTTGCCAAAAGGGTTTGCCGATTCGGTTGAGGATTCTGTTGCATTTTCCAGCCGAGTAGAGCTTGACGCTTTGGACCAGTCGTTGCCTTGGCGAGCGGGGCGGTGATGTCGGCCGGAGCGACTCCACCCATTCCGGGCGAGGACAAAACACCCAATGGAAATGGCTTGGCATCACCACGAACGACCAAACATCGCATCGATCTCCAGCGAAATGGAGGAGTGCGTTCGCGACTTCGATTGCCAACTCGGCACGATCGAGCCAACGACTTCCGGGTGAGAGATCGAGCCAGTGTTCGACTCGAACGAACAGTTGTTTCCAGAGGATGCGTTCCCATTCTTTGGGGTCGACGGTGTTGGGCCGAACTCGCTTGGGTAGTTCGCTTCGAAAATTGTTGATCTCCAGCAGTCCCTGGGCGGGAATGCTGTCGGCGAGGCACGAGGTCACGAAATACGAGGCCCCCGGCTCATCCCAATGGGGCAAATCTCGGCGGCGAAAAAGCGATACATCTTTCATGATCGAAATTGTAATCGCGGCATTTCGACTGGCAATTCCGATTCTGCAGTGACCGACAGCGAGCTTCGCGTTGTGTGACGTGCTTGAACCCAGAACGTGGCGGCAGAATTTCGATTCTGCCGGGCCAGTCAGAAGGCTTGACCTGTGTCGGTAGGTCGGATTCGGGGTTTCCGCTCCTTGTCCAACGCGAGACTTTCTGACTGGCCCGGCAGAATCGGAATTTCGCCGCCACGCACCGGGTTCGAGCCTCGGACGCATCGCACACGTTACAGCAACTTGAAAACGGTAATGTCGCCATCCGCCCGCGCCCTAAACCAAATCCAACATCGACTCTCCAACCCAACTGGGGCCATCATGGCATTCTTCCCGGACGTGTCCGCGATCAAGTACGAAGGGCCAGACAGCAAAAACCACCTCGCCTTCCGGCACTACAACCCGAGCGAACTCGTTGAAGGCAAGTCCATGAAGGACCACCTTCGGTTCGCCGTCTGCTACTGGCACACGTTCCGCGGCACCGGGTCCGATCCATTCGGCCCCGGCTGCGCCGTTCGGCCGTGGGAGGACGGCACGGATTCGGTCGAGATGGCCGTCAAGCGCGTCCACGTGGCGTTCGAGTTCATCGAGAAACTCGGCTGCCCGTATTACTGCTTCCACGATCGCGATGTCGCTCCCGAGGGCAAGAACCTCGCGGAGACGAACAAGAACTTCGACACGGTCGCGAAGGCGATCAAGGAAGAACAGGCCCGGACCGGGATCAAATTGCTGTGGGGGACGGCCAACCTGTTCAGCAACCCCCGCTTCGTTCACGGGGCCAGCACGAGTTGCAACGCGGACGTGTTCGCGTACTCGGCCGCCCAGGTCAAGAAAGCCCTCGAAGTGACCAAGGAACTGGGCGGCGAGAACTACGTCTTCTGGGGCGGCCGTGAGGGGTACATGAACCTCTACAACACGGACCTGCGCCGCGAACTCGATCACTTCGCCAAGTTCCTCGGCCTGGCCGTCGAGTACAAGAAGAAGATCGGTTTCAACGGCACGTTCCTGATTGAACCGAAGCCACACGAGCCGACCAGCCATCAATACGACTTCGACTCCGGCAACTGCGTCGCATTCCTGCGGACATACGGCCTCGAGAAAGAGTTCAAGCTCAACATCGAAACGAACCACGCCACCCTGGCGAAGCACACGATGCACCACGAACTGACCTACGCCAGTTCGTACGGCATGCTCGGCTCGATCGACGCGAACCGCGGCGACCCGTTGCTCGGCTGGGACACCGACCAGTTCCCGAGCGACCTGTACCTGACGGCCCAGATCATGCTCGTCGTGCTCGGGCAGAACGGCATTGGCACGGGGGGGATGAACTTCGACGCCAAGGTTCGCCGCGAGAGCTTCGAGCCGATCGACCTGTTCCACGCGCACGTCGGTGGCATGGACGCGTTCGCCCAGGGCCTGAAGATCGCCGCTGCCATTCGCAAAGACGGTGTGTTGAAGGACTTCGTGAAACAACGCTATTCGTCGTGGGACACGGGCATTGGCGCGGAAATCGAGAAGGGCTCCGCCAACTTTGAGTCGCTCGAGAAGTACATACTCGGGAAAGGCGAAGCGGACAAGAATGTCTCCGGCCGACAGGAGATGTTGGAGAACGTCATCAATCGATATTTGCGTTGAGGGTGGGATGAACGAAACTCGCGAACTCGATCTCGTCCGGAACTTCAAGGAGAACGGTCTTCGATTGCTCCTGGAGACGCCAGCGAACGTCCGCGAATTTCTGGCGGTCTCGGCCCCGTCATACCTTCGAATCATCGACTTCAATGGCATGAGGACGGAGCCGACCGACTTCATCACGCGCGACTTCCGACACGTCGAGTCGGACCTCGTGTTGCGTGCGCCGGCCCGCAAGTCTGTCGCGCGTGGCCTCCGGGAAATTTTCATCTATCTGTTGATCGAGCATCAATCGACCCGCGACCGATTGATGTCGATGCGTCTGCTCGACTACCTCGTGTAGATCTACAAGGCCCAAATGCGTGCGTGGACCGAGTCGCACGGTTCCCTCGCCGGGTTTCGGCATCGCGCGGACGACGCCGGAGCGTTTCGCAACCGCCTGGGCGACGTACTCGCGTCGCTGAAACGGCTGCCGAACTCGCTGGCTGGACCTGCTTTCGTATTTGCAGGCCCTGGTGTACAATGTCCGGGAGGGGAGCGAACAAGCGGACTTGTCGGCCGATGTCGAGGCCTCGGTGGATACGGACGAACTGCGGAGCCAATTCATGGCCAAGAAGAAGACAGCCGTCGAAGAATGGTTCGAGGACGACGAAGTCAGCCAGGCCCGAGCCATGTTGCTTCGCCAACTCAGCCTTCGTTTCGGAGAAGTCCCAAACGAGCTGACCGATCGAGTCCAGAGTACGAAGGCCAAGAAGACGCTCAACACCTGGCTCGAACGGTTCGCGACCGCAACCCGAATCGAGGACATCGGGATCATCGGTCGCAAATAGCTGCCTGAGTTTTGCGGAGACAACGCCGGGCCATGAAGAAAACAGCCGTCGAAAGCTGGTTCGAGAATGGCGAAGTGAGCCGGGCTCAGGCCATGTTGCTTCGGCAAGTCAGCCTCGTTTCAGAGACGTGCTGAATGATTGACCAACCGGTCGCCCATCGGCTTCGGCCGTTCATCAAAATCGCGTGTACGACGGGCTAACGAATGCCCTCGCCGGACCGGCCGCTAAGGTCGACCTGATCGACGCGGACCTGTTGCTCGACATTGGCCTCGACAATTATTCGCGGGCCGGGCAAGATGGGCGGGTTGCTGGATTTCTCGATTCGGGCAAGGAGGCTCGACCATGCGGCCACGTTTGTTCGTGTGGGCTGGATTCATTCTGATCGCGGCCCTTGGTGGCGTGCTCACGTACACGCAATCGCGCGGTCAGACTCCGGGCGACTCACCCAAGAAATTACCGCCGAGCATCGTCGTGCCGTCCGCGCCGAAAGGCGATGTCGTGCCGGCCGCCCTGTCCGCTCGCAAGCCCGCCCCGATCGACCGGTTCCGCGACGAAGCCAGCCTCGATGAACTCACGCGCCAACTCTATTTCTCGGCTCGGCGCGGCATGGAATGGCTCAGCCGCGATGGCATCCACCTGCCGAACGGGCGATTCGTTCCCGGCGTCAACGCCGCCCTCGGCAAGCAGTCCGACGACGAGAGTTATTTCCGCCAGGCGGCCGGTGCGTTCGCCTTGTCTCGCGCGGCCAAGTTCACCGGCGACGAGAAGTACGCCGTCCGGGCGGCCGAATCAATTCTCTCGCTTCTGGCCGAAGCCCCGAAGGACGCGACCGGCATTCGCAAACCGAGTCAACCGTCGGCCGTCAGCAATCGCGTTGGCTCGGCGGCGCTGCTCGCCATGGCGATCTTCGAGTTGCCCGACGCTGGCAAGGAACTCGTGCAGTGCGCCGAGGAACTTTGTGCTTTCCTAAAGGTAAACATCAAGGCCGATGGGGCGGTGCAAGCGGTCGAGCCGGGCGAGCTGGCTGACGGCGACGAGGCCCAACAGAGCATCGGGTTGGCGCTCACCGCAATCGCCGTGTCGAACCGAATCGCGCCGGCCGCGTGGAAATCGGAGTCGCTGAGCCGGGCCTCCGCGCACTACCGCAAGCAATTCGTCGCCGCGCCGAACGCGATGATCGTGCCCTGGCTGACGGCCGCGTTCGCCGAGGCTCATCTGCAAACGAAGGAAACGGCCTACGCCGATTTCGTGTTCGAGATGGCCGATTGGTTGAAGAAGCTGCAGTACGAAACGGCCGACACGCGCCGGGCCAACTGGCGGGGTGGCTTTCCAACGGTGGTTGACGGCAAGCAAGTGCAATCGGCCCCGACGATCGACGCGGCCCTTTACGCGCTCGGCTTCGCCGACGCGTGTCGCATGATCCGCGGCATGGATCGACCCGACCTGGCCCGGTACGAGGCGTACCGCCTGACGCTCACGCGAACGTTGCAGTTCGTTGCCACACTGCAATATGCGGGAGAAAGTACGCAGCACTTCACGACCGACTTCCGCGGTTTCCTGGTCGGCGGCTTCCACCCATCGGCCACCGACGGTAATCTGCGAACCGACCACACGGCCTTTGCTGTCGCCGCCCTGGGGCAGTATTTGATCATTGGGGCGGATCGGTAGGCTTGCAGCGAGCCGGCGGTGGAAGTGTCGAGCATCGAACTTGTCCCTGGCACTTCCACCGGCGGCGTTATCGACGCTCATGTTGATTGCCCCGGCCGAAGGATTCGAGGCCGGGGCTGAATATGCCGATGACCCCCCAATCCTCACTGTTCATCGTCGCCGGCCCGTTGACCCCGGACGACGTTCGTTCGGCGAACTCTCATTTCGCCGGACAAACCATTCACTTCCTCCGTGTCGATTCGAGCCAGGATGCGGACGCGTTGCCGGCCGATTGGGGGTCGCTCGCGCTCACCGATCTCGGCACGCTGGAAGAACTGCGGCTCGAATACCTCGCCAATCTGGAACAGGTCGCGGCCACACCGATCGATGGCAATCATTCCCTGAACCAAATCTTGCATCGCCGCGATGGCTATTCGTTCTGGTGGACCGATGTCGGCGTGCGGCGTTCGCCCACGCACGGGATGTTCCTGACCGTCAAGGCGATCTGGCTGATCGCGCGGGCGGTCGAGAAAATACGGCCCGGCCGCGTACTCGTTCAAGCCCCCGTCGGTCGACTGGCGGCCAACCTGTTCGCCGCGATTCGAGGGGTGGCCGACGTGCAATTCTCGCCGAGTTCGGCCCGGCCGGCCGAGTTCCAGCGGTTCTTGCGTTGGCCGTGGTTGAAGCACTCGCTGAAGTACGTTCGCAAACTCTTGGTTCATCGCGTTCGGCGTTTCCGATTGATCGCTCGAACGCATGTCCCACCGGAGCGCGAGCGTCGGCCAACCGTCGTTCTGTCGGGTCTGTTTCCGAGGCACGTGTCAAATGGTCGAGTTTGGTACTGGGACGATCTGTCGGCCGCGCTATCGGCTCGAAAGAACCCACCGGTCGTTCGACATCTGCTGGACCTCGACAGCGCCGACACGTTGCCACTCGATCGCGACTTCACCTACTTTACGAAGGACGCCGATCGACTCGCGGGCGTACCGGACGTCGCGATTCTCTGGCGCGGGCACCTGAAGCCGAGCGTCTGGCTCGGCACGATCTGGCACCACGTTCGACAACTGGCCCGCTTCTATCGCCTGCTCGGTCGGGGTCAATTTCGCGACGCCTGTTCGTTTCGCGGCGTCGATCTGTCTCCGGAGTGGATTGCCGAGATTCAACATTCGCTCACGGTGGCGATCTGGTGGGAGTCCGAAGTTGATGCGGCCGAGTCGACCCTTCGACAGATTGGCAACGTGCGAGTCGCGCTCGTGCATCAAGAGTTCGAGCCACGCGGCATGATTCTGATCGCCGCGTGTCGACGGCTGGGCATCCCGACGGTCGGCGTCCAGCACGGCACGTTCTATCCGTTGCACACGATCTACACGCCGCCGGCCGCCCAGGTCCGGAGCACGCCAACGCCGGACTATTTCGCGGTCTACGGCGACTACACGAAGGAAGTCGTCAGCGAATACGGGGCGTATCCGGCCGATCGAGTCTGGACGTGTGCCGGTTCGCGCTTCGATGGCCTCGCGATCAAACCGCCCGATCGAACTACGAGTCGCGAGCGGCTTGGCCTTCCCATTGATGCGTTCGTGATTTTGGTGACGACGCAGAACTACGCGTGGTTCCAGTTGGCCGTACGATCGATCCTCGCGGGCGCGCTCGAGGGGAGCATCGTTTGCGTCAAGTCGTTCCGCGGCGATGTGGATGTCTACCAAAAAATCGTTGACGAATCCGGTCGAAGCAATTCGCGCCTGTTCGTCGATCGCTTCGAGGAACTGCTCGGGGCCTGCGACGTGTTAATCAGTGGCTCGTCGACGACGTTGCTCGAAGCGACGCTGGCCGACAAGCCGACGGTTTGCCTGAACCTATCGACCGAACCGTTCTACTACCCGTACGTGGACGAAGGCGTATCGATCGGCGTGCGCGAACCGGGGGAGTTGCCAGGCGTCCTTCAACGATTGCAATCGTTCGTGCCGGACGCCGACTGGCAGGCGCGGCGGAGGCGATTCCTCGAACGCCACCTCGGCCCAGCGGCGCACGGCGAGGCGGCGGCCGAGTTCGCCAGGCGAGTGCACGAACTGGCCCGCGTGAACCGATGACCGACCGCCACTACTTTCTGGAACTCGCTGCCGCGTTCGTGCGTGGCCGCTTGCCCGATGCGCCCGAGCTCGACTCGGCCGAATTGATCGAATTCGGCCGAGCCAAGGGTTTGCGTCTGCACAGATTCAAGCGCGCCACTGAACTACCCCGCGTGCGTGCCGCCCTGGGGGCCTTGCGCGGCCTGAACCCGACTGGCCTGCTCGATGTCGGCAGTGGTCGCGGCACGTTTCTCTGGCCGCTTCTCGACGCGTTTCCGGACCTGCCCGTGACCGCGCTCGACCGTTCACCGCAGCGCGTCGCCGATCTGGAAGCGGTCCGACGCGGCGGCATCGCGCGCCTCTCGGCGATCGCCGGTGATGTGACGGCGCTCGCCTTCCCGGACCGAGCCTTCGACGGCGTCACCGTCCTCGAAGTCCTGGAGCATCTACTCGAACCATTCGCCGGCGCCCGCGAAATCCTTCGCGTCGCCCGGCGATTCGTGGTCGCGTCGGTTCCGTCGAAGCCCGACAACAACCCGGAGCATCTTCGCCTATACTGTAGCTGTCTAATCTACGAAACCGGCGTTTTCCGGTCGGGGTGATTTTGGTATGGTCGCGGGGATGGAGGCGATCGAATCGCTGCGTCAGGATGTGCGCGAGGGGCGGATCGGGGCCGAACGGCTGCTCGATTTGCTCGCG
>JANLUE010000832.1:0-1063 GCA_031363325.1 Gemmataceae bacterium | reverse complement strand
ACTCGATGCGGGAGACGTGATTCGTCACCCGAGTCTGCGGCTCGGCTACCTGCGCCAGCACGACCCGTTCCTGCCCGAGGAATCGGCCCTCGACTACCTGCTTCGCGATAGCGGCCAGCCGGACTGGCGCTGCGGCGAGGTGGCGGGTCAGTTCGAATTGAAAGGAGCCTATCTCAATGGGCCGATCAAGAAACTCTCGGGCGGCTGGCAGACGCGCGTCAAGCTCGCGGCCCTGTTGCTCCACGAGCCGAACCTCCTGCTCCTCGATGAGCCGACCAACTTCCTCGACTTGCGAACGCAGATTCTGCTCGAACATTTCCTGAGAGGGTACGACGCCGGTTGCCTGATCGTCTCGCACGATCGAACGTTTCTCAACGCCACCTGCGATCACACGCTCGGCCTGTCGCGCGGCAAACTGACTTCCTTCCCCGGCAAGGTCGATGCCTACCTGGACTTCGTGCGCGAACGCCGCGAACACGACGAACGCTCCAACGAAGCGATCCTCGCCAAGCGTCGGCACCTCGAAGACTTCATCGCCCGCAACCGCGCCCGAGCGGCGACGGCGAAACTCGCCCAGTCGAAGAGCAAGATGCTCGAGAAGCTCGACCTGACGACCGTGGCGGGCGATGAGCCGACCGTTCGCATTCGCGCGCCGAGGATCGAGCCACGCAAGGGCATCGCCCTTCGTTGCAAGGACTTGACGATTGGCTACCCCGATCGGTCAATCGCCTCGGACATTCAACTCGAACTCGATCACGGCTCGCGTGCGGCGGTTGTTGGAGACAACGGCCAGGGCAAGACGACGTTCCTGCGGACGATCGTCGATTCGTTGAAGCCGATTGACGGCGAGGTTCGTTGGGGCTTCGGCTGTCAGATCGGTGTGTACGCCCAGCACGTGTACACGAGCTTGCCGGAGAATCAGACGGTCTTCGACTACCTGCATCGGCAGTCGGCGTTCGGCACGAAGGACCAGGAAATCCTGGACGTGGCGGGTTCGTTCCTGTTCAAGGGCCCGCACGTCAAGAAGACGATCTCGATCCTGTCCGGCGGCGAGCGTGCCCGC
>JANLUE010000618.1:0-3093 GCA_031363325.1 Gemmataceae bacterium | reverse complement strand
CTGCACGACCCACAGCGAATAGACGCGCCGCAGCTCCCAGAAATTCTGGATTGCCGTCCCCGTCATGCCGGCCAATTTCGTGTAGAGCTTGAAGTACGATTGGTACGTGACCTGGGCCGCGTGATCGCTCTTGTAATTGATCGGCACCCCTTCCTTCGCCTCGACGGCCTGGTGCAAGCCCTCGTTCCACTGGCGGTCGGGCATCGGCCGGCCGGTGCTCTCGTCGACGATGACCACCTTGCTTTCATGGATCATGTAATGATGATCGAGCACGAAGCGATGGTTCGCCTGAAGGGCCTTTTCAATTGCTTCAATCAACTTGTCCATGGCCGGCGCGTGTGGGCCGCTCGGCGGGCTCGAATAGCGGGCCAGTTGCCGGCCCGAGTCGGTCACTTCAATCTTGTCCTTTTTGATGTCGAGCTTGAAGTGCTCGCCGTGCCGCATCGTCTTGGCGAGCGTGTCCGCCCAGTAGTACATCACGCACTCTTCGGGCTTGGCCTCGCGGGTCGGGGCACTGATGATCAACGGCGTTCGCGCTTCGTCGATGAAGATACTGTCGGCTTCGTCGACGAGTGCGAAGTAGTGCCCGCGCTGCACACGGGGGTCGGCCGACCGGGCGCCGGCCTTCGCGGTCCACGGGCCCCAGAACGGCGTCGACGCGACTTGCCCGCCGCTCCGCTTCAATCGATCGCGCAGGAAGTCGAACCCGAATTCGGACGCGGTCCCGTAGGTCACGTCCAGTCGGTAGGCTTCCTGGCGATCGGCGTCTTCCATCTTCTGTTGCAGGAAACCAACCGAGAGGCCGAGCATGCGATAGACCGGGGCCATCAACTCGGCGTCGCGCTTGGCGAGGTAGTCGTTCACAGTCGCCACGTGAACGCCCTTGGCGGCCAGCGCCCGCAAAAACACGGGGAAAGTCGCCGTCAACGTTTTGCCTTCGCCGGTGGCGAGTTCGCACAGCGCCCCCTCGAACATGACGACGCCGGCCGCCAGTTGCACGTCGAACGCCCGCATGCCGAGCGTGCGCCAGACGGCCACGGAGCACAGGCCGAACCCTTCGCAGAAGAACTCACTCGACTTGTCGCCGGCCCGCGAACGACCCCGGAGCTGGTTGGCGCGGGCCTTGAGGTCGACATTCGACAGCCGACCGAATTCCTGTTCAAAGTGGCGAATGCGTGGCAACAGCAGCGTGGCCCGCGCGAGCCGTCGGCCAACCGGCCCGCCGACCCTCGAGCGGATCAAGTTCTGCGGCCGGATCCCAAGCCGACCGGAATACGGCAGATTGGGCGGGCAATCGGGGCGTTCGACGCTCTCGATCAGGCGGTCGGCAACGGCGGCATCGCTCACGGCAAGTCCCGGCTCATGGGTCGGCGGACGCATCATTCTACCCGAATCGGCCACGAGTTCAGGGGGCGAACGTTTTGCCGGTGGGATCAAGGCGATGCCCGCGAACAGGCCGATCAGGAACACGGCTGCCCAGGCGACCGGGCCGATTCGCGGCTGGAAGGGCACGCGAATTGGATCGGGGACCGTCGCCGCACCAGGATTTTCTTGAGGAACCGGAACGGGTCGGACCGGATCCCGCGTTCGTTCGACGGGCGCGGGCTCGTGAAGGACCATCGTCCCGTTGCGGCCAAAGGCGACCGCCCCGGACTTCAGCCAGATTTCAACGGCCTTCAGCGCGACGCGGTCGTCTTCGGAGTGCAGAAGTTCGCGTTGCCGATTGAGGGCCTCGTTGCACATTTCGTCGAATCGGCGCAGCTGGGCGTCGCGATAGACTTCGTTCCAGACTTGCGGAAATCGGCTGGGCCATTGTTGCACGGTCGAAGACTTGCGTTGGACCCGTTCAGCGACAGCCTTCCACGCGAACCCGGCGGCCCGAAGCTCGGCCGCGACGATCATCAATTGGTGAAGGCTCCGAGTCATGGCTCCCTCGCGGAGGCCGGCCACGTTCCGAATGGTTGGGAACGCCGCGCCGCTGACAAAGGGATAATTCCGGGGGCCTCGGAGCGAAAGCCCCCCGGCGACGGAATTTCCGAAATTGCTCGCCGGGTGGCGCGGGTGTCGTGCCGTCCGTTGTCGTTCTGACAGAAAAATGTTGGCGGAATAACATCACCCATTCCGAGTGAAACCTGGAGTTTCTAAACCTCGCCCCTTGCCGCAACGGCGAACCGGCTGCGTGAGCTGCCGGGTCCTTGCCGCCGGAGAAACTCACGCGCGAGTCGAATGGTTTCTTCGACGCGAATACGCCGCCGAAGGGCTTACTCGTCGCTTGACTTGGACAATACTCGCGCAGGCGGCAGGGACCCGGCAGCTCACGAAGTCGGTTCGCCGTTGCGGCGAGGGGCGAGGGGCGAGGTCTTCAATGCCCCATCCTACCGCCACGATACCAACGCGATCGACCCCACCAGAAATGGCAACACGACAAGAATGGCCAGTATCACGGCGAAGATTTGCGGCCAGCCGCGGCGACGCGATTCGCGGGCGACGATCTGGGCGTAGCTGTCGGTCGCCAGGGTGAACGTCGAATCCGGAGCGACCGCTCGGCGGGCTCGTTTGCGGCGACGGGGCTTTGCGGACTTGGCCGGAGTGCGACTGGACGTGCGGGCGAACTCGGCCGCCTCGGAACTCAGGCCTTGTTCCTGGAGCCAGTCGCGGATCGACGCCGGCTCTCGGCCGGCCCGGACTTGCAGGCGAATCTGTCGATACAAGTCGTCGACAAACTCGGCCCGGGCGCGGAACTCCGGGTCGAACGGCGACAGGCTATCGGGTACGTCGTCCGCCATGGCGGTCTCGAATTCGTTAGGCCAGAAGCTCCTTCACCACACGACCCGAAACGTCCGTCAACCGGAAGTCGCGGCCGCTGTATCGATACGTCAGTTTCTCGTGGTCGATGCCCATGAGGTGCAGGATCGTGGCGTGAAGATCATGGACGTGCATCTTGTTTTCGGCGGCCGCAAAACCGACCTCGTCGCTCGACCCATAGGTCATGCCACCTTTAACCCCGCCGCCCGCCATCCAGACCGTGAAGCCGTGATTATTGTGGTCGCGTCCCTTGGCCCCCTCGCTCGTCGGCGTTCGGCCAAACTCGCC
>JANLUE010000830.1:0-13537 GCA_031363325.1 Gemmataceae bacterium | reverse complement strand
GGTTCGCCGCGAATGTCGAGCCGCCATTCATTGCCCGCGCGCGGGGCATCAGAACGCTCCCCAAATTTCCTCAATCACGGAATAGTCTCGGCTTGCCTCAATGCTATAGCAGTTCTTTGGATCGGGCTCGATTTGATAGAGTCGGCCGCAGAGGTCGTCGAAGTCGTCGGAGACAACAACGACCTGGCCGTTGGCGATGCCCACAAACTTGTTCGCGTAAGGCGACTGGGGATTGGCCAGCGCCTCCATGTTGATTCGCTGCGCCAATGCCTCGTTCAAATCGAGTACGGAATTCATCGAATCGCTCCCGACATTGCGGTCGTGGCGTTGATCCACTTTGATCATTCTAATCGGCGTCGTCGGCCAGCGACACGAGTTCGCGTTTGCTCGATTTGCGGATCGCTCGCTTGAGGGTGTGATACCATTCGTTCGCGATCCACTTCGTGCCGGCGAATGGAACGACCCATTGGACATTCCATCCCGATTCGATGAGCCGACTTCGCATTCGCTCTCCGTCACGATCATTGCTCGTGTGCAGCAGAACTGGAAACGCCGGCTCCAACGTCGTTAGAAAATCGACGACAAGCATGCCCGTCAAAGTCGTGCTCTGATCGGGTCGTTCGTGCAAGTCGTGGTCGAGCGAGATCGCAAGGATGTCGTGAAGTCGCATCTGGACGGCCTGTATGAACTCATCCGGATCATCGGTGAGGACGAGTTCGTACATCGAAAGGCGATCATCGAGCCACTGCCGCATCGTCTCACGGCGATCGGCATTGTCTTCGAGGATGAAGATTGATTTTTTCATTGACCCCCTCCACTTACCGACAAACGAGCGAGATCGGGCCGCTCGCGCCGCTCGGCGGGAACCACACGACCTGTCGCACTGCAAACCCGATTCGCCGCAGCCCGGCGGCCACACAACACAATGATCGTTTACTCCGAAACTGAAACGTCCCACTCAAGTTGGTCACTTCTTCGATGTGACCGAACTGATCAATGTTGATTTCACCGGCGTACAATGCGGCCCGCGCGTGCCCCAAGACCTTTGGATGCATGTGCAACCCATCCGGTGCGACATGGATCACACCGCTTGCATCCACGACGAACACATAACGTCCGACACTCTCCGAAATCGTAAGGGACGGCTGTCTGATGCGGGCGCATAGGAAAATCGATCCAACGGCGCTTTGGACTTGCCAAACATTTTCGATTGGCCCTACAGAGAACGTCGTTCCGCCGATTCAACATGTGGATTGTATCAGTCAAATAAACTCACCCCAAGTGCTCGTAAATCGCCTCGCAAGCGCGAGTCGCGAGCACCTCGTAGCCGTGTACCGCTACCAGGGCCGCGACTTTCGCCTGACCGACGTTCACGACACCGTCGTGAAGGCGATCTGGGCTGACAACTCAACTCCACATCGACTTCCCACAATCCATTCTCCGCCGCAAACCTTGACCCGCCGCCGCACGTACCTTACGATGAGCAACTAGGTAAAACGTATTAATACCTCGTTCGGTTATGCACGATGGCTCTTGTACCAATCACGTTCGAGCCGCTCCGACGTCTGGCCGGGCACGACTTCTTTCCGGACTTCAGCCGGCGCGTGCGGCCAATTCTGACGGGCCCGCTCGGCGTTCTCTCGATGGCGTTCGTCCTCGCGATTGTCTGCGGGTTCGTCCTGCATCCGCGGCTGTTCGCGCTGGCCGGGGGACTCGGTCTGGTGCTCGCGTTCGGCGTTTGTTGGCCGTGGGTCACGACGCGCGGGGTGCGTGGCCAACTTGGCTTCGAGCGCGAACGGGCTGTTGAAGGCGAGGCGGTGGGCTACGCGTCGAGATATCGAACCAATTACCCTGGCCCGCCTGGGGTCTCACCGTGCGCGTGGAGGGCGGGACGGCGACTCGGGTTGCCAGCGTGAGTTCCGGTCTGCGCGCGGTTGCCCGCTGGGAGTTTGTGCCCGACCAACGGGGTGAGTTTCCTCGCGCTCCCGTTCAATTTGGCAGCGCCTTTCCGTTCGGCCTCTGGGAATCGCGGCGGTCCGTACAAGTCGCGAGGCCCCTCCTCGTATGGCCGCGAACGTTTCCGGTCGGCCCGGTGCCCACGATGGCGGGCGACGAGGCCTCGGACGGCTCCGTGACGCGCGGGCGGGTCGGGAGCACGGGCGATATTCTCGGCGTGCGACCGTATCGTCGCGGCGACTCGCCGCGCCGCATTCACTGGGCTCAGACCGCTCGACACGATCGACTCATCGTGTGCGAATTGCAAACCAACGTTCGACCGGTGGTCTTGCTCGTGCTCGATGCCGACCCGGCCAACCATTCGCTCGGGCCGAACGGTTCGCGGGAATGGGCGATCCGCATCGCGGCCAGTCTGGCGCGGGGTTGGCTCGAAGCGGGCGCTCAAGTCGGTGCCGCCTGGACCAATACGTTCATCTCGCCCGCGTCTGGCTCCGCCCAGGCCAGTCGCATTCTGGATGCCCTGGCCCGGATCCCCGATCAATGTTCGGGCTCGCTGGCCCAGTTGTTCGACGCGCCAAGTGTTCGCGGCGCGCGGGCCGGGGTCCGGGTCGCGATCACGACCGACGCGTTCTCCGCGCGGGCCTCGGCGGGTGACATGATTCGATTCGTCGTACTCGATCGACGCGGTTTTGGTGGCGACGTTGTTCGATCGATGGGATGCGACGAGGGGCCGATTCGCGCGCGACCCCAACCCTGGGCCGAGTTCCGCTCGGCCGACCGCGTGCCGCACGACCTTCGCCACGGTTGGTCGGAGGCCCGCCATGGCTCCTGACGCCGACCGCCCCGTCCGGCGAGCGACCCTCGCGCTCCTGACGCTCGCCTACGCGACGTGTGAAGTTGCGGCCCATCCCGATGGGCGACCAACGCCGACGGCCATCGCAATCGGTCTGGTGCTCGTGATCTCGGCGCTCGTCGGAAGCTATCTGTTGCCCGCGCCCCAGCCAAATCGGTCGAAGCCCTCGCGCGCGGTCACGTTCGCACTGGTCGCCGCTCTCGTGTTGCCGATCGCGCTCCACTCGTTGATTCGCGAATGGACCGACGAGGGGCAGCCATTGGAACTGCAGATGGTGAACGGTCTGCGGACGTTGGGCCTGGCGCTCGCCGCCGCGGCCGCCTGGCCGAGTTGCCGTCGCCTGGCCGGTGTCGTCGCCTTGTTCCTGGCACTGTTCGCCGCCGCGATGGGCGATCAACCCGCGATCCCATATCTGCTTGGGGCACTCGCGGTCGTCGGCGGAATTTGGTTGATTCTCGGGCACAAAGCCGACCTGGCGGGCACCGCATTCGCATTCGCCGAGACCACGATGGAGCGTGTGCGGGCACGCTTCCCCTGGCGCGAATCGATCGTGTTTGGCTCCCTGGCCGTTCTGGCCGGCGTCGTTGTGTTGGCGGGGCCGAAGGAAGTGCTCGGAACGTTAGGCGAATTCGTACCGACTTCGGGTGGCACCGGCGAACAGGACCCGTTCGCGCGGTACGGCACCAACGATGGCCCGGAGGAGACGCGCGGCCCAAACGCGAACAGCGTTGGCATGGTCGAGTCGGACGAGTTCATCGAGTCGCAGAAGGATTCGTTGCTCGACCTCGTCAGCGACATGTACGGCCCGCCGCACAAGCCCTCGAAGAATCAGGAACGCATGGTCGCCGGCGGCCTCGCCAAGGTCAAGGAAAACCACGGCAAATTGACGGAGAACAAACGGCCGAACCGCGACTTCGATACGGCCCGTCAAGGGCCGAAGAACGCCCGCCCCGGCGAAAGTCGCGGCGCTCGGGCCATCTTCGAGGTGTCCGGGCGCACGCCGTTGCACATCGCGGTCGTGGCCTACGATCGATACGACTTCGACAAGCGACGCTGGCTGCAGGCCCCGAAGCCGGGCTCGCGCTTCCTCGATGTCGATCCGGCCGGCAACGACTGGATGCTCTTGATGAATCGCCGCCCCGGAGGCGACTGGTATGCGACCGACGACCGACACGAACTCAAGATCGCCGACCAAAAAGATCGCCTCGTGCCGACGCCCGCCAACGTGTTTCGTTTCCGCATCAGGAAGGTCGACAAGGCGGAATACTACGAATGGGACTTCGACGGCGTGCTCGGGCTGGCCGGCCGAACGCGAACGCCCGCGGGCGTGATCGTTCACACCGATTGTCGCACGATCGACGAGACGCGCCTTACCGAATCGACCTTTGCTTCGACGGGGTTCGCGGCCGAATACCTTGAAGTACCGCACGAACTGAAGCCGACTCTCGCTCGTCTCGCCGAAGAATGGGCGGGCGGGATGCCCCGTGGGCCTCAGCAGGTCAACGCGATCCTCGAACGGCTGCGAACCGAGTTCACGCTCGATCGCGAATTCGTCGCTCCCGAACATCACCCGAGCCCGTTGCTTTGGTTCCTCGACGAGAGTCGACGTGGGCCGGACTATTTGTTCGCAAGCGCGGCGGCACTTCTACTGCGATCGCTGAACTACCCGGCGCGAGTCTGTCTTGGCTATTACGCGGCACCCGAAGCGTACGATCCCGTTTCCGGCCACACGCCCGTCCGCACCGGCGACTTGCACGCGTGGCCGGAACTCCTGCTCCGCGACGGTCACTGGCTCGTCGTCGAACCGACACCGGGCTACGCGGTTTTGCCACCCAGGCGCTCCTGGAGCGAATGCGCGCTCGCATCCCTGTCGAGCGCCGCGAATTGGGCCAGTCGCCACGCCGCTCTCGTTTCACTGGTCGTGGTCGCGTTCACGTTGCTGATCGTGAAACGCAAGCGCGTCGCGGACGCCGCCCAAACGTTGGCCTGGAAAGTGGCCCCCGGTCGGACCTGGGAGCGAGTCGCGTTGCGAACCGCTCGCGTGCTCGAACGACGCGGTCGCTGGGCTGGCCGATCGCGGCCACACTCCGAAACGCTCGCCGGCTGGGCGTTCACGCTCGAGGCGAACCGTGAGGAAACCTTGCGGGCGTTCGTTCGGCTCGTTGAATGGGCGGCCTACGCTTCCAGCCAGCCACTTCCGGTGGGCCTTGAAGACGGTCGAGCGCTTTGTCGTCGGGTGATGAACGAATGGACGTTGCGCCGATTTCAGTTGAGCCAACCGGGGGTAGCCTGATGAGCGTGGCGGGCCAGGCCGAAGACTCCGTGGGTCGCCTCCGGGTCGCCTTGAACGCGGCACTCCGCGGCAAAGCGGACGTCGTCGAATTCGTGCTGGCGTGTCTGCTGGCGCGCGGCCATTTGTTGCTCGAGGACAAGCCCGGCCTCGGCAAGACGACGCTCGCCAAGGCCGCCGCCCAGGCCGTCGGCGGGGCGTTCGCTCGCGTGCAATGTACCCCCGATTTGCTCCCCGGCGATGTCACCGGCTTCAGCATCTTCAACCAGAAGACGCGTGAATTCGAGTTCCAGCCCGGCCCCGTGTTCGCGGCCGTTCTACTGGCCGACGAGATCAACCGAACCACGCCGCGAACGCAGTCCGCCTTGCTCGAAGCGATGGCCGAGCGCCAGGTCACGGTCGACAACGTGCGGTACCGCCTCGACGAGACGTTCTTCGTCATCGCGACGCAGAACCCGATCGAGCATCACGGCACCTACCCGCTCCCCGAAGCCCAGCTCGATCGCTTTGCGATGAAGTTGTCGATTGGCTACCCGGACAAGGCGCATCAACAAGAAATGCTGGCGGCGGCCGTCGGCATCGTCGAAGGTCGCGAGTCGTCGGGACCGGCCGTGCTCACACGGGGAACTCGTCGCGGCTCAGGAGACCGTCGCCGATGTTCGCCTGACGGCGGCCGTGCAACAGTATCTCGTCGAGCTCGGCGAGGCGACGCGAACGCATCCGAAAGTGCCGCTCGGCCTTAGCCCGCGCGGCCTGATGATCTGGCAACGCGTCGGCCAGGCCTGGGCATTCTTGCAGGGACGACCGTTCGTCACGCCCGACGACCTTCGCGATGTCGCCGGCCCGGTCCTGGGCGTGCGGCTCGGGTCGAATGGCGACACGCCGAGCATCGTTCGCGACGTCCTCTCTTCCGTGCCCGTTCCGGTGTACCCGAACTAGCGAGGCCAACGTGTCCGGAATCTTTTGGGGCTTCGTTCTCCGCTTCGGTCAGGCCGTAATCGAGGCATCGCTGACGCTCGTGATCGGCGTCCTCGTGGCGGGGATCCTGCGCCGCATGGTGGGTTCCGCCGGCACGCGGCGATTGTTCGGCGCCGGTTGGAAGGGCCTGTTCCGCGGCTGGCTCGCCGGCATGCTCCTGCCGGTTTGCTCGCTTGGTGTGATCCCCGTGGCCCGCGAGATGCGTCGCTCGGGCGTGCCCGGCGGGACCGTACTGGCTTTCGTGCTGGCGGCGCCGCTCTTGAATCCCATCTCGTTCCTGTACGGGCTCACGCTGGCCGAACCGACGGTGATCTGCTGTTTCGCGGCCGGTTCGTTGCTTCTCTCCACGCTGGCCGGCTACCTGTGGGGCCGCGTGTTCGCACGCCAGTCTGATGCCGACGAGTCCGCCGCACTCGCCCAGTTGGCGGACGCCGAGCCGAGTCCGAGCGCCGGCCCGCGGCGCATCCTCTCGGTGTTCACGACGGCCGCGCGCGAACTCGCGGGCCGCGACCTCGTCTTCTACGCGATCGGTCTGATCGGCTCCGCGATGCTCGCCGCGATCATTCCGTTCGGAAGCTTGCAACACACCATGAAGCACGGCGACGCGACTTCGCCGCTCCTGATGACGGCCGCCGCGATCCCGGTTTTCTCATCGCCCCTGCCGGGGATGATGAAGATCGGCCTGATGTTCGAGCACGGCAATTCGATCGGAGCCGCGTTCGTCTTGTTCACGCTTGGCATCGGCACGAGCATTGGCACCCTGGCCTGGCTGGTGGCGGACTTTGGCGGACGCCGCGTGGCACCGTGGTTCGCAAGCTACGTGGCACTGGTACTCGGCATGGCCTATCTCGCCGAACCGTTGCTGTACGACTCGCGCAAGGCGGAAGTCGAACACACGCACGCGTTCGACGACTACGCGGGGCCATTCACTCCGGGGAGTTCGGCCGGGCCCGCCGTTGTGCGGCAGAAACTCGCCGAGAAGTTCGGGCCGCTCGAACAGGTGGCGACTTATTGCTTCGCCGCGTTCCTCGCGCTCGGGGCGATCGTTCGGCGCTTCGACCGGAATGGGCGACTGGAATGTTGGCTGACGGCCGCCAGCACCGATTCGACGCGCGTCCGCCCGAAATGGGACCTGGTGATCCCGGGCCCGGTGCTCGGCGCGATCGCGCTGGTCGGGTTGATCGCGTTCAGCATCGTCGGTGCGTTCCTGTACTACCCGAACCGCTCGCAGTGCATGACCGAAATGTTCGCGGTCTACGCCGAGACGGCCGTAGCCGTGCGAACGGGCCACAAGGAAGAAGCGATTCGGCAACTCGAGCGCTGGGACCTCCTCGTTCGAAAGCTGGAGGTGGGCACCTACCTTCGGTCGTTCACGGTCACGGACGAACAATCGAAGACCGCGGAAGATTTGCGCGAGGCCCTGGAAGAAGTGCGCGACTTCCTGATTGCCGACAATGGCGAAGGCGCGAAGGCCGCGTTTGCCGAAGTCGACCGATCGTACAAGGCCATGAAGGCCGCGTACCCGGCCAGCGACTGAGCGAGCGCGGGATTTTCTCGGATTCCCGTTCGTTTCGATGAGCCGAGGCGATTAAGTAGGTGCCCAGTCATCGATTCGAAGCGGGTGCACCAATCCCGCGACTCGCCGCCCAGTGAACGCCCCGCCGGCACGCACCGGCGGGGCTGTTCCATTCCGGTCCGCCCACACGCTCGACTCCGATCCAACGGGAAATTCGCAGCGATTTTCAACGCGATTTTGGGCCATCTCGACCAAAAGAGGAAAGCCAAAAATCCACGCCACTTTTTCTTTGCCTTCTCGCACGCCGCTCTTACATTAGGCGTTCAGTCGTGACGGGCTCAGCCCGCACCAGAAAATCCAAGGAGGGAGACTCGGGCACGGAGGCCCCATTTCACAGCCCAAATAATTCCTTCCCGTTCGTCGTCGTGCGCTCGTCCATCTCCCGCAAACTCAAGCCAAAAATGCCCGCCAGGCAATCCGCCGTGTGCACGACGTAGGCCGGCTCGTTGCGCTTGCCACGATGTGGTACGGGTGCGAGGTAGGGGCTATCCGTTTCGACCAGCAAGCGCTTGAGCGGAACGAGTTTGGCCACCGCTCGAAGCGCCTCGGCGGTCTTGTAGGTGAGCATGCCGGCGAAGGAAATGTGCAGCCCGAGTTCGAGGCAACGCTTGGCGGTCGTCGCGTCGGCGCTGAACGAGTGCATCACGCCGACGATCGGCCCGTGGGCCGCGAATTCGGCCTCCAACATCCGCACCACATCGGCTTCCGCTTCGCGACAATGGATCACGATCGGCTTATGCGTTCGCCACGCCAGTTCGAGGTGCCGGGCGAAGTGTTGTTCCTGCAAATCGAACGGAGCGCGATCCCAGTAGCGGTCGAGGCCCGTCTCGCCGACGGCCACGCACTTCGGGTGTTGCACGAGTTCGAGGATCGCCTCCCAGTCACCCGGCGCGGCCTCGGCCACGTGATTCGGTTGCAGGCCGACGGCCGCCCGAATCATGGGGTAGCGTTCGGCCAACTCGATCGTCGCCCGACTCGTCGCCGCGTCGATCCCGATCGCGATAACGCGTTCGATCCCGGCGGCGCGAGCCCGGTCGAGGACGGCCGGCAGGTCGTCGGCGAAACGGGCGTCGTCGAGGTGCGCGTGCGTGTCGATCACAGATGGGGCTCGATGCGGTCCCAGTTGAAATAGACCACGAGGCCGCCGCCGATCAAGAGGGCCCACTTGATCGCCCAGACGACGCCGGCCACGATTCCGAGGGTCTTCGCGGTGCGCGTGAGCGGCTCGCCGGCCCGATCGCGCGTGCCGGCCGCCATCTCGCGCAAGTCGCGCTTCGCGAGCAGCACGCCGATGAACCCACAGGGCGCGAACAGGAAGCCGAACGCCGCGAGGACAAGGAGCTTCTGAGCCCGGTGCGGCTTGACGATTCCGGGAAGTGGGGGCGGCTTCATTTGCCCGCGAAGAAGATGGCCACACCCGCGATGTACAAGCCCACGAACGAAATCTGCAGGATGAAGAAAATCGTTCCCACGATCCCAAGCACGTAGCCGGCCTGAGTGAGGCCCTTGCCTTCGCGATCCATCAGCCCACGCGCGATCAGGTCGAGGTCGCGCTTGCCCATGACCCAGGCGGGTATGCCCAGGACGCCGCACATCATGATGCCCAGAATTCCGAGCACCAGGATGACGACCCCACGATGCGGCTCGACGTGCCCGCCGCCTCGGACATCGTCGTAATCTTCGCGTTCGTCGTAACGGTCGAATTCACGGGGCATGACGGTCAAGCTCCAAACTTAAAACCTTCGGCGATTCATGCGAAAGTAGACGCCGCCGATGGACTGAACGAAGAACCCGACGATTCCGATGACCGTACCGGCCACCGTCATACCACGACCGGATTCGTCCATCTTTCCCTTCTTCATCTCGCCGAGATCGATCAGCCCGAGGATGAATGCGATGATCCCACAAATCCCGCAACACAGCAGGCCGAAAATCCCCAATATCAACACCGTGGAACCACGGTGTGGCTTCTGGTTCGATCGCCTCGGTCCGTCATCGTAGTCGTCTCGTTCGCTATCCCGACGTCGGCGGGGTCGGTCATCCTCGTCTTCATCCCGCCGGCGTCGCGGCCGTTCGTCGTCGTCACGAGACGCACGCGGTTCGTCGTCTTCGTCGCGACGGCGGCGCGGTCGTTCGTCTTCATCGTCGTAGTCTTTGGCCATGCGAGTCGTCCGGTTGGGGAGAGCGTTACGCGTCCAGGTCACTTTCGGTGTAGAGAGTGAAGCCCTTCTCTTGCAGGATGGTGACGGCCATTTCGTGGTCTTCGACGTGCAGGGCCAGGGCCGTGCTTCCCTCGGGGCCGACGCCGATCATCAGTGGGTACGCGTAATGAATGCTGATCTCGGCCGAGAGCAGCGCCCGGCAGATCGACGCCAACGGTTGCTGGCCGTCCGGCACTTTGACCACGAGCAAGTCGCTCTCGGTCACCATCATTTTGCCTTGCTTGAAGATTTCGAGCGCCCGCTCCGGGTCGCTCAGGACCATGCGAATGATCGCGCAGTCCGCCGAATCGACGACCGTGAGCGAGACGATCTTCACGTCCGTGATTTCGAATCGACGGACGACGGCCATCAAGGCCCCGATCCGATTCTCGAGAAAGACGTTGAATTGCCGAACGCTCGGCCAATCGCGGCCATGCGCCGTCTCGAATGCGATTCCCCCGCCCTGGCCGCCTTCATCGACTTCGTCCACGCTCATTGCTCCCTCCGGGTCGCGAGAGGTGAAGTATAAGCGACGGCGATTGGGGACACAAGCGTAAGGGGAGTGGACCCAATGCATGTGCGACAGGGGTCGCGACTAGCCGTCGGTGTCGCAGCGCTCAACCGCCTTAAGTCCGATCGTTTCCAACGATTGCATTGTTCAGCCTGTCCGAGCCTTCGACCGCTTCGCCTTCCGACAAAGCACGAGTCGCGACGTTTCAGAAACCACTCCGTACCGACATTGCGAAATTTCAAACGAAAACGCGGCCCTCGACTTGCGCCGGGGCCGCGCGGTATTATCCCTTTCTGCGAGGCGCGTTACGCTCCCATCGGTACGGATCGCCACTCGCGGCGGGCTTCGCCACAGTTCTTGTTGAGATGGACATGGCTGTCCACGTGATCGATCCAACTCAATGGGATGAGGTGGTGCTGCCCGTCGGAACTGTCCTTGCGAGTCAGCTTGATCGAGCCATCTTCGACGTGATCGACCACGCCCAGCTTGTTCCCGCACGAGCCGATCACGTCCATGCGTTCTTTCACGCCCGAGGGATGATCTTCGGCCATGCCGGTCTTTTCCTTGACCCAGTCGGCGGCCTGGGACGCACCGTCGGCAATCTTTTGGCCGGCGTTTTGAAGGGTTTCTTTGACGCTCATGACAGTCTCCGTGAGAGTGTGTCGGACTATGTTGAACCGCGCCGGGCGTGTCGCGGGTTGACTCGGATCATGGAGTGAAAGATTGCAACCCGCGTACCGTTTCGTAACGGCCGACCGGACCATTGGGCGACCGTCCATATGATTTCGTTCAAGTCACCATCTCACTTCCAGGTGCCCCGATGAACCGAATCCTCCTGGCGGGCCTCGCCGTTTCCTTCGGCCTGTGGGTCGCGTTCGCGCCAGCCGACGAGCCGGGCGGCAAGCTCGCGAAAATCAAGAAGAAGTTCGAGTCCGAGGAAAAAGAGCTGAAAAAGAAGCTCGCGGCCGCCAGCGACCCCGAGGACAAGCAACAAGCCAATTTCCTGATCAAGGAACTGTGCGTGTTCACCGCGTCGGACGCTCTCGAAATCGCCGAGGAAAGTAAGAAGGATGAAGCCGGCCTGGAGGCAGCCGTTTTCACAATCGAACTCTTGTGTCGGTTCAACCAGACCGGGGCTGATCTCGACAAGGCGACGGCCATCGTCCTGGATCACCACGTCGACAACCCGAAGATTGGACCGGCCCTGGCGGGTTTGGTCGAGACCGGCCCGGCGGGGTTGCAGTACCTCCAGACCGTCTCCGAGAAGGCGCTCAACAAGGAAGTGCAAGCGCTCGCATTCTTCTACACAGCCCTCGCACTCGACGGGAAAGCGACTCGCAATGAAGGACGCGCTACCGACGAGGCGATTGCCCAGGCCCGCAATGAAGCGGTCGCCCTGATGGAGAAGGCCGCCAAATTGTCCCCCGATACCAAGGTCGGCACCGACCCGATGACCAAGGCCGTCGCCCGCGAGTTGATGGCGCTCAAGATCGGCGTCGGCTTCCCGGCCCCCGATGTTGAAGGAATCGACCTCGACGGCAAGAAAATCAAGCTGTCGAGCTACAAGGGTAAAGTTGTGTTGTTCGATTTCTGGGCAACCTGGTGCGGCCCGTGCGTGGCGATGATCCCACACGAACGTGACCTCGTTGAGCGGCTCAAGGACAAACCGTTCGCCCTCCTGAGCGTAAACGTCGACGATGAGAAAGCAACGCTGGTCGAATTCCTGGGCAAGGACAAGATGCCCTGGGGCCACTGGTTCGATGGCGCGAAAGGCCCCCTTTCGAAGACCTTCAAAATCACCGCATTCCCAACCATGTACCTCATTGACGCCAAAGGCGTCGTCCGCAAGAAATGGATCGGCTCGCCGGGCGACGAAGTCATGGACAAGGCGATCGACGAATTGGTCGCGGACGCGGGGAAAAAGTAGGTCCTGGGTGCGCGTCGCGTTGGGTGTTATCCAAGCGTAAAACACAGTACGTCATGGATTCGAGTCGGACGCGGTTGTTCATTGTCAATGGCCACGCCCCGTCGCCGTGAGGGCCAGCGAATGGTTCGGCTCCTCGTCGCCTTCGGCATCGGAGCAGCGGCGTTCGCGCAGCCGAAAGTCGACCCAATTCCGGCCTGGATCGCCGACCTCGATAGCGCCAACTTCAAGAAGCGCGACGAAGCCTCGCGCCAATTGGCCGAGGCGGGCGAGTCGGCCGTGAAGCCGTTGGCGAAGATCGCCCGGGCCGGCAGCGCGGAGGCGTCCGACCGGGCGATGCGAATTCTCGGGGCGATGGCCGATGGGTCGGACGCGAAAGCCGAGTTGGCCGCGCGCAAGGAACTCCGGAAGATCGCCGACCTCGATGCGCCCCTCGCGGCCGAGGCGCGGGTCCTACTGAATCGCCGGCGCAACAACGCGATCGCCGTCCTCGCCGATGAGGACTCGGGCGTGGCCTACCAGGAAACGCGCGATGGGATCACGCGCGTCGATCTCTCGAACGCGACCAACCTCGACAAGGTTTTGCCCGTGTTGAAAGAGTTCCCGGAGATCGACTACGTCGATGGGGGGAGTACGAATTTGACGGGCCGGCACGCCAAACACTTCGCCGACTTGCCGAACCTTCGCGATCTGAACCTGTATCGCTCGAAGATCGACGACGCGGGCTTGAAGCACCTGACGAGCCTGAAGTATCTGCGCCGGCTGCCTATGGGCGAATCGCTCGTGACCGACGAAGGCATGAAGACCATCGGCACGATGACCCAGCTCGAATACGTTGGCGTTCGCAAGACGAAAGTGACGGACGCCGGCCTCGCCCATCTGAAGGACCTGACGGACCTGACCGGCCTTTATCTCGGCGAAACGACCGTCACCGACGCCGGCTTGAAACACCTGGCCCCGTTCACCAAGCTCGCGACTCTTTATCTTCACGACACCGCGATTACGGACGGGGGTCTCGATCGGCTACACGGGCTCAAGAACTTGCGCGAAGTGTATCTGACCAATACGAAGACGACCCCGGCGGGTCGCCAACGACTGAAAGACGCGGTGCCGGAAGTCGAAATTGTCGTGCGGGAGAAATAGTCGCACGACACGGAATCAACCTTGACCGATGGGCGTTCGCGAAACGAAGTCGGGGCGGGTTGGGCGGGCGGCAGCGGGGACAAATAGGTTTTTAGTTTAAACAAA
>JANLUE010000588.1:0-2456 GCA_031363325.1 Gemmataceae bacterium | reverse complement strand
GAGATGCGGAAGAATTTGATGGCAGGGGGCTGACGGGTGTTCCGTCTCAATGCAACGTACTCACCTGTGTCGAGCCGTACTCGGACTGGGTCGTCGAACAAATGGGACGCCGAATGAAGGGCGCGACGCTCCTACGAATTTCGTTTCGCCATCTCCGTCAAGTCGCGCCGGTGTCGGATCAACGTATAAATGCTCGTCGCTCCCATGAGGCCAAGGAACGCGGCGACGGCGGCACCGAGGAGCCACTGGAATGGCTCGGGCGGTTCGGTCCGAGCTTCATATTCGTCCGGGTGAACCCAGACGGCCATCGAGTGGCCGATGTCGGACTGGTCGACTTCCCGGGCGTTTTCGTAGCGTTCGCGCGGCACCGCCTGCCGGCGAGTTTCCTCGCCCGCCCGAAACTCGATCAGCCATTCCTTGATCCAGGGCCGCACGCGCTTCGCATGGGGCTTCGTGTCCTTCACCGCTCGAACTTCGATCACCACGGCGGTCGCTTCGGTCATTCGCCACTGTCGCCACGACTCTTGCAGGGCGAAGACGGCAATCGCGAAGCCCGGCGTGAACACGAACGCGAAAATCACGAGCACGCCGCGCGGGGGCAGGTCCGTCCGTGTTGGCGTGGTTCGATCCAACCATGGCCTCAATTGAGTAGGAGCCCGGGAACTTCCGCCACGGAGTCTAGGATACGCGAGTGTTGGAACGCCTTCAGTTGTTCGCGCGTAAAGCTATCGGTCGTGACCCCGACGACCAAGCCGCAGCCGGCGCTTGTTCCTTCCTCCAGATCGGCTCGGGTGTCGCCGACCTTGGCCACGCGACGCGGGTCGACGATCCCGAGTCGCGCCATGAGCGTCCGGATCAAGTCCGGATGCGGCCGGCCACGCGACACCTGATCGCTCGACACCACGTCGTCGATCGTTTCGGGCACGCGCCAGCCAAGGCGATTGAGCAAAACGTCGGTCACGGCCCGACTGAATCCCGTGTTCAAGGCGACTTTGATTCCGGCCGCCCGAAGCGACGCGAACGCGGCCGTGGCACCCGGCACTTCGCGGATATCGGGAGCGGTCGAGTAATAATCGGTCATCCGGCGGACGAAATCCGCGTGGATCGCCTCGACCTCCGTCTCCGACGATGTGGCTCGACCCGCTTCCGCCAGCAGAATCCGTATGGCGTCCGGCTTGTGCAGGCCCATGACGGTGTTCACGAACGCCGGGTCCGACGATACGCCAACGGCGGACAGGGCGGCGCGGAACGATGCGTTGACGGCGTCGCCGTCGTGGACCGTAGTTCCGGCCAAATCAAATACGACCAGTTCCATCACGGCGAATCTCCAAGCCAGGAGGAAATCATTTGTTCGGCCACGCCGAACGACAAAGTCATGCCCGCGCCACCGATGCCCGTCACCGCCAATGTTTCCGGGGTGGGCCGGGCCACGACGAATGGCTCGGTTGGATGCTTGACGTACACGCCATGCCAGCGGGCGGCGATCGCGAGGTCCGGGACCTTGATGAACGTCCGCAGGTAGTCGAGGATCAGGTCGTCGATCCGGGGATTGTCGAACGGCTCGATCGCGTCGCCATATTCGTGTGAGTCGCCAATCACGAGCTCGTCGGGCGATCCACTTCGATCGGCCAGCCAGGCCGACTGAAGGGCATGCTCCGCTTCGGTTACGGCTTCGCCGAAGTACATGGCTTTTCCCTGTTCGGCCAGCAGCGCGAAAATCGCTTCGATCGGATTCACTTCATTTCTCGGTTTCCGGCACGACCATGACTCGGCGACCCGGCTCCGCGTGAGCCCGCGCGAAGGCTTGCTCCGCATCGACGAGTGGAAACACGGCCGCGATCAACTCTTCGAATGGAAAAGTCTGGCCGGCGCTGGCGAGGAACTTCAGCGCGGCCATCAGGTCGCGCGGATGATAGTTGTGTACGCCCCGAATGGTCAGCATCCGGCGAACCACCTGTTCCGGGTCGAGCCCGATCGTCCCAACGGGGAGAACGGTGCCTGCCAAGAGCATTGTCCCCCCAATGCGAAGTGCCGCGAGCCCCAGTTGAACGGACTCCGCAGTGCCCGCCAATTCCAACGCGACATCAACGCCGCGACCCCGAGTGATTTCCGGTAGCCCGGCCGCCAGGTCGGCGGGCAAGGCATGCGTCGCTCCGAAGGCGAGCGCACGCTCGCGCCAAGCGGGCACCGGGTCGCAGGCCACGACCGTGAGTGCGCCAGCGGACCGCGCCATGGCACAAGCCGTTGCCCCGAGGACGCCCGCCCCGAGGACGCCCGCCCCGAGGACGAGTACGCTTCGTCCCGCGATCGCCGCGATGATCATTTCCGAATAGGTGAACGTGCTCGGCGCGATCGTCGCTCCAAGGCCAGACCAAATTTCCGGTGCGAAGTCCGCCGGCGGCGGTCGCACCGGTCAGCGATCGCGTCCCCCAGGGGGACCGCCGTTCACGGCGGTT
>JANLUE010000579.1:0-2532 GCA_031363325.1 Gemmataceae bacterium | reverse complement strand
GGGGGGGGCCGGGGGGGTGAGGTCTTGGCCGCCCAGCGCGTCTCGCCGCTCGACGAACCCGCCGGCCGCACGATGGTCGCCCGCGATCTCCTGCTCGATCCGCTCGACCTGTTCCTGCACGACTACCAGGACCACACGCGGCTCAATCGCACGATTCTCGATCACCTGTTGCATCAGACGTTTCAAGATGCTCCATCGGACGCGGAGCCCGAAAGCGATTTGATCCTCGAGCCCGACCCGGACGATGAGACGGTGCGGGCCGTCCTGGGTCGATACGGCTTCAAGGACGTGTCGGCCGCGTGGCGAAACTTGACGCGGCTCGCGCAGGAACAACGATTCCTGTCGACGCGGCGGTGTCGACACTTTCTGGCGAGCATCGCGCCGCAACTCCTTCAAGCGGTCGCGGCGACGACCGACCCGGACCTCGCCCTGAACAACCTCGAGCAGGTGACGGCCTCGCTCGGCGGTAAGGCGGTCCTGTGGGAACTGTTCAGCTTCAATCCGCCGACTCTCGAACTGTACGTCGACGTGTGCGATAGCCCCTTCCTGTCGCAGATGCTGACGAACAACCCGGGGATGATTGACGACCTGCTCGACAGCTTGATCCTGAATCGGCCAAGAACGTTAGGCGATTTGCGGGCCGAGTTAGCCGAACTGCTGCGCGGGGCCGACGATCCCGAAGCGATCGAGACGATTCGCCACAGTTTCCAGGACAAGGAAGTCTTGCGCATCGCCGTCCGCGATCTGTTAGGCAAGGACGATGTTCGAGCGGTGACGGCGGCGCTCAGCGACGTGGCCGAATCGTTGCTGAGCGACGTGGCGGGCCGAGTCGAGGAGGAAATGCGCGAACGGCACGGCCACGCGGGGCCGCACGCGGTCCTGGCGTTAGGCAAGCTCGGCGGCCGCGAGATGAGCTATCACAGCGATCTCGATCTTGTCATCGTCTACGCGCACGAAGGCCGAACCACGGGGCCACGCCCGCTCGACCACGCCGAGTACTTCACCGAGTACACGCGCCGACTCATCAAGGCCCTGAGTCAGGCCGGCCCGCTCGGCCGGCTTTATGCGGTCGACATGCGTTTGCGGCCGACGGGTCAGAGCGGATCGCTGGTCGTGCCGCTTGAGGAGTTTCGCCGGTATTACGCCAGCTCGGCCGCCCAGGTTTGGGAGCGTCAATCGCTCACTCGGGCTCGCTCGGTTCACGGCGACCCGAGCTTTGAACTGGAACTCGCGGATGTCGTCCGTTCGGCCCTGTCCGCGATCCCGTGGGGCTCAGACATCGCGGCCGAGGTCCGGTCGATGCGCGAGCGCCTGGAATCGACGGCCCCGCCGCGCAGCTTGAAGCGCGGCCCCGGCGGCATGACCGATGTCGAATTCATCGTGCAGGCCTTTCAATTGAAGCACGGCCGCACGCACCCTGCGATCGGCCAACCGAACACGTGGGACTGCCTCGACGCCCTGTTAGCCGATAGCCTGATCGCGCCGGCCGACCACGCCACGTTGTCCGAGGGGTATTCGTTCCTGCGCCTGGCCGAGGCGCGATTGCGAATCGTCACCAATCGCCCGTTGAATGAGTACCCCGAGGTGGCCGAGGAATTGGAAAAACTCGCCCGGCGAATGGGCGTGCCCGGCGGCGAAGCGTTCCACCGCGACCGCGCACGCCACGCGACCGCCATACGCGAATGCTTCGAGCGATTGGTCAGGGAATGAAGCGTTACCCGCCGTAAACGGCGGGCCTAATACGGCTTCGCCGAAACCGCCGTGAACGGCGGTCCCCTTGGGGCTCGTTCCGGGGAAGACGCACGAAATGAAGGAGAGCCCATTCCAAGGGGACCGCCGTTCATGGCGGTTTCGGCGAAGCCGTATTAGGCCCGCCGTTTACGGCGGGTGAATCTCACCGCCAGGTCGGCCGGGGTGGTGCCGTTCACGGCGGTTTCGGCGAAGCCGTATTGGACCCGCCGTTTTTGGCGGGTGACTGGCTCACCCATCCAAGTGCAACACCAAAACCGCTAGGTCGGCCGGGGTGATGCCGCTGACGCGGCCGGCCTGGCCGACGTTCGCCGGGCGGACGCGGCCAAGCTTTTCGCGCGCTTCAATTCGCAATTGCGCAATGCCCGCGTAGTCGAACGACGCGGGGATCGCGCGATTCTCCATCTTCTGGAATCGCTCGACCTGCTCCGCCTGTCGGCCGATATAGCCGGCATATTTGCATTCCAGTTCGACCTGTTCGACCACGTCCGGCCGATCGTTCCAGGCCTGAAGGGCGGGGTGAAGTTCCATTAACGCCTGCCAATTCGTGTCCGTTCGTCGGAGTCGACGTTCGAGCGATTCGCCCGAATGCTTCGTCTCGCGCAGATAGGCGAAGAGTTCCGCGATGCCCAGTTCCTTGCGTTGATAGCGTTGCCAGTCGGCCGTCGACACGGAGCCGGCCGCGTGGCCGAGCGCCGACAGGCGACGGTCCGCGTTGTCGTGTCGCAGGAGCAAGCGGTACTCGGCCCGCGACGTGAACATGCGATACGGCTCGTCGACGCC
>JANLUE010000561.1:0-14230 GCA_031363325.1 Gemmataceae bacterium | reverse complement strand
CCCCTTGGCCGACGCCGCATTCTGTTAGGGCGACGGTGACGAGCCGTCCAACCAAGCAGCCTTTTACAACAATTGCGACAATCTACTTCTCCCTACCTCTTCCAAACCCTACAACTTCCTCCGAGTCAATCTCACCAGGTCGAAATGGCGAAAATCGAGTTGTCAGTCGTGCTCCAGGCGATCGCTGATACCAAGGCCATTCGTATCGCCGATGGGATCGAAAAGCCGGGAAACGGCGTGGCCTAACGCAGGAAGAATTGAGAAGCGGTTTCGGCCTTGCAAGCTCGGGCAACTACTTCCTCGCGAGCACCATGTTGCCCGCTCGAGTCCAGTCGACCGGCATTGCTTTTGTCGCGCCGTCAAGATGCTGTTTGACCCAACTCGGTTACGAGGAAGTCAATAAGGTCGTGGAGTTTTTTCTGAATCCAATGGAGTTCCGCCCATGGCGAAAGCTGACAAGGCGCATCAAGCCAGGGTGGAGGAGTTTCAAGATGACCTCCGCCATCTGACGACGATCAACGTCATCCGTAAGCACATTACCACCGGGCGACCGGTCGCGCTTGCGGACGGAACTTACTATGAACTGCGGAACCGAGTAGCCGATCATTTTGAGATTCATCCATCCACTGTCATCATCGTTGGATCCTGCCGAACAGGCTTCAGCTTGAAGCCTCAAAAGCGATATGTTCCCTTCGCGAATTCTTCCGATGTAGACATCGCAATCGTTTCGTCGGAGCGGTTTGACGACTACTGGGACAGAGTGTTTGAGCACTCCCGCACCGATCGCCTTTGGTCGAAATCCAAGCGCTACCGAACGTTTCTCCGCGAACTGTTTAAGGGTTGGCTCTGGCCCCGCCGCCTGCCGCCGAGCCAGCACTTTGCCGAAGCATTGAAATGGGTGGAGTTTGAAGATTTACTTGGGCGCCAACAATTTAATGGATTTCGGTCAGTTGGTGCCCGGCTTTACCGAAGCTGGGAACGCCTTGAAGCCTACCAGTCAATCCACGTCACCGATTGCCAGCAAGCCCTGCTGCGGAGCGCGTAATGCCAAATAACATCGGTGCCAGCAATCAACGAATTGGCCAGCTTATCGACGATGCAATTGAGAAGCGGCTCCATGTCCGTCCGTTCTTTCAGCGTCGACTCGTTTGGAATAACGATGCAAAAGAGCAGTTCATCGACACAATTCTCCAGGGGTATCCATTTCCAGAGATATTCGTCGCCGAGGGCAAGCGCGAGGGTCGCTCAACTCGCCGTGAAAAAATGCTGGTAGACGGTCAGCAGCGCCTTTCCACAATCATCGACTATGTTCAAGGAACGGGAAAGATTCTTTATCGCAAGCTTCCCCGGTACGAGGATTTGAAAGAGGACGAACGCAACGCTTTTCTTGACTACTTCGTTTCTGTCCGCGACTTAGGGACGGCGTCCGACGAAGTCATCCGAGAGATATTCAATCGAATCAATTCTACCGACTACGCACTCAAGACGATGGAGATCTTAAATGCCATGTTCAGTGGGGCGTACAAGCAATTCTGCGAACAACTTTCTCGGGACGACTTTTTTGTTCGCCACAAAGTTTTCCCCGAGGCATACCAAAAGCGGATGTACGATGTCACTTTCTGTGTGATCCTCGTCACGACTATCCTGTCCGGGTACTACAAGCGCGACGAGCGAAATAGAGATTATCTCGAACTCTACAACGAAGAATTTCCGCAGACCGACGATATCAGGCTGTCCATTGATCGGACGTTCGATTTCATGGAGAGATGTGGGTTCCATTCCGAATCCAGGGCATGGAAACAGACGGATTTATTCACGCTGCTCGTTGAAGCTCATAAAGCCGTCAATGATGACAAGTTGGAAATCGATCCAACCACCGCCGGTCGGCGAGTCCAAACATTCTTCGACAAAGTTGATGATCTGTACAAAGGCAGGAAGTTGCCGGATGAGGAGGAAGTGCCCGAGGATGCTCAGAACGTTTTCGCATATTTGAAGGCGGCGACCAAAGCAACGAACGATAAATATTCGAGGGTTGAACGGGGACGCATTATTGCCGAGATACTCCGCAACGGTATGAACGCCGAATCCGAGGTTGTGGAACCCCCAAAATCGAAGGCTGCCCCGACTAACGCTGTCCCAGCAAAGTCGGGCAAGGCAAAGAAGAAATAGGACTGCCTACGATCTCAAGAGTGCTACGGCAGATTTGCAATAGCCTTGGTTGAGTTCGATTCCATCCGTTTCACACCCGCGATCAAGGGCTGTCCGAAGCACTGTCGCCGTGCCTGCGAACGGGTCTAAAACCGGCCCCCCACTCGGATTGCCCACGGCTAGACACCTCGAAACTAATTCGACGGGGAAGACGGCTGGATGTTCCCTTCCGACACGCGACTGTGACTCAATTGTCCAGACATCCTCTTCGCCAGTCTCTTTCAACGCGGATCGACAGAAATTGTAGGTGCGTGACTTAGTGAAGAGGAAGACGTGTTCGTAGGATCGCCATGGTCGATCTGCTGACTTCGCTTCAGGAACAAGGTTTTCCCGCCGCCAAATTATCGGAGAGCGGAGAATCCAGCCCTGGTCGATCATTGCAAGTGCGACACGCCAAGGCATTCCGAGGACTGTCTTTTTCGGCTTTCCAAATCCACTGGCGTCGACGGCTCGGAGCGACTTTAGGCGTCGGCCGCTATGCTTGCGGTCATTTCCCTGCGGCTGACCCTTCCCGGAGTAGTAGGTGTCACCAAGGTTTAGGAACAGAACCCCTTTTGGATGGAGCACCCGTCGCACGCCCTCCATCACATCGCAGATCGCCTTGACATACCCATCGATTGTCATTTCCTGGCCAAGTTGTCCCGCAACCTTGTAATCCCGTTGCCAGAAGTAAGGTGGCGAGGTCAGTACCGTGGCGTAGTGGTTTTCCCGCAAACCACCGAGTACCTTTCGGGAATCGCCCCAGTAGAGGTTCCAGCACGGACCCTTTTTGCCCATGCGGCCGGACCAATGTCCCGACCACGGCAATGTCGCTGGCCTCAGCACGTTGTTCAGGTCGCCGCCCTCCATTCGTCTCCCCACGCAATAAGCAGTGTCGACGTTTCCCGGTAGTCTATCTCCCCGACACGAATAGACCTCCATCCGACTTTCGTTCCGACGAAATGGCCGAACGATTTCTCGCACGTCGCGGAACTCCGAGTCGCAATGGCGTTGCAAATCGTCATCAAACAGGGCTAAAGGTTCCCGCAAGTGCCGACAATTGCTTGCTCTGGCGAGCGGACTTCCTTGTGCCTGTTCGACGAGCGGCCACGCAGTGCAACCCGGTTCAACTCGGTGACTGATTGCATTACGCAATCCATCGAACCGCTCATCACCTGCGGTCACGGCCGAGATCGCCTTGGTGGAGGCCAAGGCCGACGCCGCTCGAGCGGAACGACTCCGTCACCTCAGTCAGATCGTCTCACTTCGCGAAAACAATTTGCGCGACCAGCGAATGCTTCGCGAGAGTGGCAAAGTCTCCTCTCGCGAAATCGCCCTCGAAGAGCAACGACTTGTCGACGCCAAACGTCGTTTGGCCGAAGCGAAGTGACTCTTGTCTCACCTCGGCTTCTTTCGCACCGCCGCTTTGGCCGTCGTCGCTCGCTTGCGGGTCGCCGTTTTGGGCGGCGCTTCCGTCGCCACCGTGCTACCCACCAGGTCGATGCCGAACATGGCCCCGAGGTCGTCGGTCGCCAGGCCGGACTTCGCGCCGAGCGACTGGCTCAAGTTCTCGGCCGAGACGGCCTGACCGATCAGCTCCGTGTGATCGACGCCACGGAGTGTGAACAGCATCTCGGGCGAGTGGTCGAGCCGCGAGCCGACGCCATACAGCACGGCCGCACAATGTTTACACATCGTCGCGTAGTCCGGGCACGAACAGCGCAGCTTGATTTCTCTGGGCTGCGGAAACAGCCCGTCCCCCTTGCGGGTAAGTCGTTTCATCACGACATCGTCGAATCGGCCCGCGAGCAGGTCGATCAACGAGTCGATCGATTGAGCGGAGTCCGCCTTCACCTTCGCCCAGACGTTTTTCGAGAGTGGCGTGATGTCGATCGTGACCTGGTAAACATCGGACCCGCTGACGAGAGCCTTGATCTTGCCGCGGTCGATCGTGAGGTCGATGACCGAGCCGTTGCGGACGTAAGTTCGGCCGCGCGGCATGCGATTGGCGAAGTCGCTATACGCCTCCAGGTTGTCGCACCAGGCCTTGCCCCAAAACGTCTTGGCGATCTTGGTGCCGTCGAGCCGCACGGGAGCGAGGACGCGTTTTTCCTTCTTGGCGACCTTGGCGGCATAGGCCTTCGCGTCCGCCTGTCGGCGCGCGACGGGGACATATTCTCTCCACCACATCGGTTGATTCCTTTCATTCGGCTCTCCCCAGGGTCGGTCCCTGAGGTGCGGTGGCCGGACAATCCGATTCTACGAACGAAACGGTCGAATCACGCCAGCACGTCCTTGACGACCTTGCCATGCACGTCCGTCAGGCGATAGTCGCGGCCCTGGAAGCGGAACGTCAGGCGTTCGTGGTTGAAGCCGAGCAGGTGCATGATGGTCGCTTGCAAGTCGTGGACGTGGACTTTCTTCTCGGCGACCGAGAAGCCGAGTTCATCGGAAGCCCCGTGTGTGTAGCCGCCCTTCACGCCGGCCCCGGCCAGCACGAGCGAATAGCAGTCCGGGTAGTGATCGCGACCGAGCAGGTTCCCGCCGGCCGTGCGACCTTCGCGGAACGGCGTGCGGCCGAACTCGCCACCGAGGACGATCAGCGTGCTATCGAACAGACCGCGTTGCTTCAGGTCTTTGATGAGGGCGGCGACCGGTTGGCCCATGCTCGCCCCCTTCTTCGTGAGCCCGTCGCGAATCTCCTCGGTCGGCCCGGTGCCGTGGAAGTCCCAGCCCCAGTCGAACAGTTGCACGTAGCGAACGCCCTTTTCGACGAGTCGCCGCGCGAGCAAACAGTTGTTCGCGAACGACGCCCCGCCCGGCGTGGCGCCGTACATGTCGATCGTCTTCTTGTCTTCCTTCGACACATCCATCACTTCGGGCACGCTGGTCTGCATGCGGAAGGCGAGTTCGTACTGCTGGATGCGCGTGAGCGTCTCCGGGTGGCCGAGCTCCTGGGCCTGCAACTCATTCAAATCCTTTAATGCGTCGAGCCCCCGTCGCCGCATGGCCCGATCCATGCCGGCCGGGTCCGACACGTACAGCACCGGGTCGCCTTTCGAGCGGCATTGCACGCCCTGATACACGCTCGGCAGAAAGCCGCTTCCCCAGCAACCTTGCCCGCCCGATGGCTGCACGCCGCTCGAGATGAGCACGACGAAGCCGGGCAGGTTCTCGTTCTCCGAGCCGAGTCCATAGGTGACCCACGTGCCCATCGACGGCCGACCCTGACGCGGCGAGCCAGTGTAGAGGAGCAGTTCGGCCGGGGCGTGATTGAACTGATCGGTGTTCATCGACCGGATGACGCACAGGTCGTCGGCCACTTCGTGCAAGTGCGGGATCGCGTCGGACAATTCGACGCCGCCCTTGCCATGCTTCTTGAACGTGCGCGGCGTGCCGAGCAATTTCGGCACGCCCGACGTGAACGCGAACCGCTTCCCCTTCAGGAACTCGTCCGGACAGTTCTGACCGGTACGCTTGACGAGTTCCGGCTTGTAATCGAATAGATCGAGGTGCGGCGGCGCGCCGGACATGTGCAGGTAAATGACCCGCTTGGCCTTCCCCTCGAAGTGCGGCTTCTTCGGCGCGAGTGGATCGCCCGGCGCGGCGCTCGACTCGCCCGCGAGAAGCGACGCAAGCGCCAACGAGCCAAGACCGACCGAAGAATCACGCAGAAAGGTTCGCCGGGTCTGGGATTCGAGCGAATGGAGGAGGGGATGCATGTGGAAGGCTCCGTTATCTAGACAGTATGCTCGTTTCGCGGCGCGTTTGCCAGCCCCATTCTTGGGTACCGTCGTGTTGCGGACGGTTGCTCTTCAAACGCTTGGTTGCGGCCCAGTGCGACCGAATCATTCGAGAGCTGCCGCCAGAACCCAAGCGAAAGTTGCGGCCCTGGTCGATGGGCAGGTGACCTCTCATTGGTCGTCGCGCTCCCAAGGAATGCGTTCGGCCTGGCCGAGCAGGTAGCAAAAGATGTGGGCTGGGATCTTCAGGAAGCGAGTGGACAAGTCGCCAACGGTTTCGATTCCGAAGTCCTCCTCGCGCTTGGTGACCCAATAGGCGTGCCGCACCTCTTCGATCCGACAGTAGGCGACGAGCCCCGATGATTCGCCGAGCGACGGCGACTCTCGATACTTCACTTCGACGGGCAGCGTGTAGCTGGGGCTCTGCACGATCACGTCGACTTCCAGCTTCGACTTGGGGTGTCGCCAATACGAGACGCGCGGCGAGTCGCGGTAGTGGAACGCGATCAGATGACGAAGGACCGTGGTCTCGACGACCACGCCGAGCTCGTTCGGATCGGTTAGCATTTCTTCGCCGCGAAGCAGGACCGCGTTGCGAAGGGCCGCGTCGACGAGGTAAACCTTATGACGCGCCTTCAGAATCTTCTTGCCGCCGATTTCGGTCGGCGGCAATCGATAGATCAAGTTCGCCTGTTCCAGGAGATCGAGATAGTTTTCGATCGTCGGTCGCTGCACGCCGAGTGCGCTCGCGCAATTCTTCACCTCGAGCAGGCTGCCGCTATGGAGGCACAGGTAGATGAACAGCCGCTCCAAGGCGTTGACATTTCGAATGTCGAAGAGGGCGGCCATGTCACGCTTGAGGACGCGTTCGACCACGTCCTCCCGAAGGATTCGTTGGCAATAGGAAGCATCGGGATGCCGAGCGGTCTCCGGAAACCCGCCGACCAGCAGGTAGCGGAGAAACAGTGGTTGGATCGGCCGAAGTCGGGCGGCGAGCGACAACAATTCCCGCTTGGGTCGGGAGAACAAGGCGCTGGGATTGAGGTCGGTCGCCACCCTCGGCATCGCGTCGTCGCGGATGCGCAGAAACTCGTAGAAGGACAGCGTTGGCACGGGCACGCGTGCCCAACGACCGACGCCGCTCTCCGCCAACTGGCGACGATGCACAACGCTCGCGGACCCGGTCGCCAAAATACGATAGTTCGGCTGATGATCGACCAGCGCTTTGACGTGCAACTCCCAGTCCTGGGCGTACTGAATCTCATCCATGAGCAACACGACGGGGCGTCCCTCGGGGTAAACCGAATCGTGGTAGAGCCGCAGGATCGTCGTCAACGGCAGAAGTTTGAGCAGCGGATGATCGAGGCTGATGTAGAACACGCCGCTCGGGTCGTGGCCCTCCTTGACGAGCCAATCCGCAATCTGAAGGAGGATGGTCGTCTTGCCGACGCGTCGCGGGCCCGAGAGGAGAATCGCCCCGCGTTGATGCTCGTCTTCGAGGTGGCGACGACAGACCGAATAAGCCAAGCGCTGAAACTTGGGAACCGAAATTGGCCGATCGGTCCACCAGGGGTTGAATCCCTGAAGAACGCGGCGGACTTCATCGAGACTGAAGAATTCGGCTGAATCGGGCATCTAATCACCATAAGATCGAAATTTATGTATGATTCACTATACATACATTGCGACTCTGTGCTGGTTTGATTGCCGATCCGCATATCCGCGTCAACGACGCGAGCGTTGCCGCCAATGCTCCGGAAGGCTTTAACAAAATTTCAGATCGCGATTCATAGGGCAATTTACTTTGAGCGGCCCTCGGTATTCAATCGCGGTCTCGAACCGTTCCTGAAAATAGGAAGGCGGCGGGCCGATTTTTCCCACCGGGCGGCGTTGACTTTGACCCCCCACCTCCTTGAATACTTGACTCGGAGGGCCTACGAAACCCGTTCCCACGACACGGGATGGGACTATGGCGACCGGGCCCGACCCCCAGAATCGTCAACTCTGGGCCGTGGCCTACGGTGCGAGCGCGACCCTGACCGGGCCGGTACTCGTCGGGTTGCTGATCGACTGGCTCGCGGGAATTTTGCCCTGGTGCACGGTCGCTGGCGTGTTCCTTGGGATGGCGGCGTTGTTCGTGCAACTCGCCCGCCTGAGCAAGCCGAAAGGGCCGGGCCAGTGAAGGGGATGGCCCTCGTGACATTGGCGACGGCCCTCACCTGGGGGTTGGTCGCGGGGCCGGCGTGGGCGCTCGGGGCGGACGGCCCGGAACTGACCGGCCCGGCCGCCCTGGTTTGTCTGATACCGAACCTGATCGCCTTGGCGGTGATTTCGCTGGTGAAGACTCGCGGGCCGGTGACCCAATTGGGTGTGGTACTCGGTTCGTTCGTGTTCCGGCCGTTCGTGACGCTCGGCCTGGGCTTTGGTGTGTACTTCCTGATTCCCGCCCTCGCGGGCCGCGCCGTGGCGCTGCTCGTTTGGGGGACCGTGTTTTACCTTGTGACTCTGACCGTCGAATCGCTCGTCGCTTCGCGTCAGGTCCGAGAGTCAACGGCGGGTGGCTGAATGGCCGATACGAAAAACCCGTTGGATCAACTCGCTGATCCGTTCCGCGAAGCCGCGGACCCGGGGCTCGGCGGCCACTGGGGCATCTTCGAGACTGCTGGCGTCGAATTCCATCTGCCCGGCTTCATCTCGAAGTTCATGATCCTGGAGCTTCTGGCCGCCGGGATTGTGCTGTTACTGTTCGTCCCGGCCTGCCGTCAGATCGCCAAGGGCAACGTGCCGAAGGGTCGGCTGGCGAACGCCATCGAAGCGATCTTGTTGTTCATCCGCGATCAGGTCGCGATCCCGACGCTCGGCGAACACGACTATAAGCGATTCCTGCCGTTCCTCTGGACGCTGTTCACGTTCATTCTGTTCATGAACCTGCTCGGCATGATCCCGTTCCTCGGGTCGCCGACGGCGAGCATTGCAGTGACCGCCGTCTTGGCGGTCGTGGTGTTCTTCGTGATCCACGTGAACGGCATCAAGTCGGCCCACGGGTTCGGCCACTATCTGCAAACGTTCAAGGTGAAGATCGACCGCGAAGGGGCCTTGCTGAAAATCCTCGCCCCCTTCATCGAGATCGGCATCTTCGCGTTGGAAATTCTGACGGCGTTCATCCGAGCGATCGTGTTGGCCGTTCGTCTCTTCGCCAACATGCTGGCCGGCCACACGACGCTGTTCGTTCTGCTCTCGTTTATTGCGATGATCGGGAGGGCGATCGAAGGCGGGTCGGCCGGCGAACACTGGTTCTGGGTGATTACCCCGGCCAGCGTGATCTCGGTCGTCTTGCTGAGCGTCCTCGAATTGTTCGTCGCCTGCCTGCAAGCGTTTGTCTTCGTCTTCCTGACTTCGACGTTCCTGGGCATGGCCCTGCACCCGGAACACTAAACCGTCAACCGCATGAGATTTGGTCCACCCCCGAACACTGGAGATCGAGAACCCATGAAACTTACCTCCCGCGTTGTGATGGCGGTTTTGGGCTTGGCCCTGATCGCTGGCGTCGCATCGGCCCAAGACCCCAAGACGGGCGAGTTGTCCGAGGCCGCTCAGAAGCAAGCGGTCGCCCGCGCTCAGGCCGCAACCTCGAAGTACACCGGCATCGGGGCGGGCATCGGGATGGGGCTCGCGATCGTCGGGGCCGGCGTGGGCATCGGCCTCGTGGGGTTCTCGGCGCTGTCGGGCATCGCTCGTCAGCCGGAACAGGCCGGTACGATTCGTGGCACGATGATTTTGCTCGCGGCCCTCGTCGAAGGTGCTGCGTTGATCGCGGTTGTGTTCTGTCTGGTGCTGGCCCTGATTGCGTGAGTCCGACAACGGACCCTCCGGAGAGGAACCATGCACAATCTGAAATGGCTCGCCGTCGGCCTGTTGGCGATCGCCCTCGTCGCGGGGCCATCGGTCGGCGAAGCTCGCGCGGCGGACGAACACGCGGCGAAGGCGGACGAAGGGCACGGCAAGCCGGACGTGGCCAAGTCGTTCGGGCTGAAGCGCTGGGACCTCGGCATCTTCACGCTGGCCGTGTTTGCTTTGTTGCTCGTGATCCTCGGCAAATTCGCCTGGGGGCCGATGCTCGCCGGGCTCGACAAGCGTGAAGCGAACTTGCGGCGAATCCACGACGAAGCGGAAGAAGCCCGCAAGGAAACACAGAAGGCGCTCGCCGAGATTCAGGCTCGTCTCGCGAAGGCGAACGACGAAGTGCGCGCGATGCTCGACGAAGCCCGGCGCGACGCTCAGGCCGTCAAGGACAAGATGAAGGCCGACACGGCTGTCGAGATTCAAGCCGAACGCGACCGCATTCGCCGCGAGATCGAGACCGCCAAGGACGCCGCCTTGCAGGAGATCTACCAGCAGTCGGTTCAACTGGCGTCTTTGCTGTCGACGAAGGCCATCCAGCGTGAACTCACGCCGGCCGACCACAGTCGCTTGCTCGACGACGCGCTGGCGGACTTGCGGACGAATTTGGGGTCGAAGGCGTAGTTAGCCGCGACGCGCGAGCGGAGCGCGTCACGCGGCCATATTCGGACGATTGATCGGCCCACGATGGGCCGGAGTGACGCGCTCCACTGGCGCGTCGCGGCTAACGCGAGACGCGCAATGGCTGAAGCCTTTGAAACCGATAGCCGGGCCGGGGCCGAAGGGTCGTCCGTGCGGCGCGTCGCGCGGGTCTACGCCGAGGCCCTGCTCGACGTGGCCATCGAACGCAATCAAGCCGACGAGATCGGTGCCGAGCTTCAGGGCATCGTGACCGACGTGTTCGGCAAGTTCCCCGAGGTCGAATCGGCGCTCGCGTCGCCGGTCGTGAAGCGAACGCTGAAGGGGCCGATCCTCGATCAGGCGTTTCAGGGCAAGGTCAGCGATTTGACGTTCAACTTCCTGAACGTGCTGAATTCGAAAGATCGGCTCGTGTTGGTTCGGCACGTGTCGGCCGCCTACCGCGATTTGCTCGACGAACGGGGCAAGCGCGTTCGCGTGTCGGTTCGGACCGTCGTGCCGTTGACCGACGGCCAGGCGGACAAGCTGAGGCAGGCGATTGGCCATTCGACCGGCCTGGAGCCGGTGCTGACCAATCGGATCGACCCGGGACTTCTCGGCGGTATGGTCGTGCAGGTCGGCGATCAGGTCTTTGATAGTTCGGTCCGAACCCGCATCGACAACATTCGAAATCAACTCCTGTCGAGGAGCAGTTATGAAATTCAAGCCGGACGAGATCGTTTCAGTTCTGCGGGGTGAGATCGGCCGACTCGGCGCGGGCCAGGACGTGCGCGAAGTCGGCCGCGTGCTCGAGGTCGGCGACGGCATCGCGCGCGTGTATGGCCTCGCGGGCGTCATGTCCGGCGAGATGGTCGAGTTCACGCGCACCAACATCCGCGGGCTCGCCTTCAACCTCGAAGAGTCCTCGGTCAGCATCATCATTCTCGGCGATTACCTGAAGATTCAGGAAGGCGACGAGGTCCGCACGACGGGCGAGTTGCTCCGCGTTCCCGTCGGCGACGCGTTGATCGGCCGGGTCGTCGATCCGCTCGGCAATCCGCTCGACGGCAAGGGCCCGATCATCTCGTCCGAGACGCGGCCCATGGAGTCGCCGGCCGCCGGCGTCGCCGGCCGTCAACCGGTGAAGCAACCGCTTCAGACGGGCATCAAGGCAATCGACGCGATGACCCCGATCGGTCGAGGCCAACGCGAACTGATCATCGGCGACCGCAAGACGGGCAAGACGGCCGTCGCGATCGACACGATCATCAATCAGAAGTCCGAGAACGTCATCTGCGTTTACGTGGCGTGCGGGCAGATGCAAGCGAAGGTTTCGCAGGTCGTCGAAGACTTGCGGAAGGCCGGCGCGATGGACTACACCATCGTGGTCGTGTCGTCCTCGGCCGACCCGGCCCCGATCCAGTACCTGGCTCCTTACGCCGGCACAGCGATGGCCGAGTACTTCATGAACCAGGGCAAGGACACGCTCTGCGTTTACGACGACTTGTCCAAGCAAGCCGCCGCGTACCGCCAGCTTTCGTTGCTCGTGCGACGACCCCCCGGTCGCGAAGCGTACCCCGGAGACGTGTTCTACGCCCACAGCCGTTTGCTCGAACGATCCGCGAAGCTCGCCGATCGGTGGGTGATCGTGCCAAACGACGCGGACGAAAAAAACGTGACGGACGACTGGGCGGTGAACAGCGCGGCCGACTCGACCCGCAAGCGCAACACGGGCGAACCGGGCAAGGTTTACGTGGGCCCCAGCGAGCTGGCCGGCAAGATCTACGCCGAACATCACGACCTGCCGAAGTTCCCCGGCCACAAGCTCGCACGAGTCGTCACATCGGGCGGGTCGCTGACGGCCTTGCCGATCATCGAGACGCTCGAAGGCGAAGTGTCCGCCTACATCCCGACGAACGTGATTTCGATCACGGACGGGCAGATCTATCTGCAACCGGCCCTATTCTACGCCGGCGTTCGACCGGCCGTGGACGTTGGCATCTCGGTGAGCCGCGTCGGTGGCAACGCCCAGATCAGCGCGATGAAGGACAAGCGCGTGGCCGGCGGGTTGAAATTGACGCTCGCCCAGTTCCGCGAACTGGAAGCGTTCGCCCAACTCGGCACCGAGCTCGACCCCGCGACGCAGAAGCAACTCGATCGCGGCTACCGCATGGTCGAGATTCTCAAGCAGGCCCAGTTCAAGCCGTTGAACGTGATCGACCAGATCATGATCATCTACGCCGGCAACACGGGCGGCCTCGACGCGGTGCCAGTGAAGCAAGTGCGGAACTGGGAGGAACAATTCCTCCGCTTCATGGCCGACCAGATGCCGGAAGTGAAAACGCAACTGGCGAAGGAAAAGAAGATCACCGACGAGATCGGCAAGAAACTCGACGCGGCGATCACCGCGTTCAAGCCGCAGTTCAAGGTGGCCTAATGGCCGAGCCAAGCTGAGTACTGAGTACTGAGTACTCAGTACTGATCAACGCCACACACACTGAGTTCTCGGGACTCGTGGCTCAGAGCCGAAAGCACACGAATGGCTAACCTCCGACTACTCGTCAATCGCCGCAAGGCGGTCCGCAACATCCGCAAGATCACGCGGACGATGGAGCTGATCGCCACGGCCCGGTTCAAGAAGGCGCTCGACCGGGCGACCGAGGCCGAGGCGTACACGCGCAAGATCGCCGAGATCGCGGCCGACCTGACATCGGCGGGCGGCGAAGTTTCGCATCCCCTCCTGGTCGTTCGGCCCGTGGTAAAGCGCGTCTTGCTGCTCGTGATCGGCTCGAATCGCGGGCTGTGCGGCGGTTACAACGGGAGCATCCTGCGAGCGGCGATGGGCCGCATCCGCGAGATGCAGGGCTCGAACTTGCCGTTCGACCTTGAGACGGCTGGCAAGAAGCCGACCGGGTTCCTCAAGTACCAGAAGATCCCCCGACTCGCCGAGTACTTTCAATTCGAAGACAAGCCGGCCTTCGCCCAGGTGGAGCCGATCGCGGACAAGTACATCCAGATGTACGTCTCGGGGCAAGTCGATCAGGTGCAAGTCGCGTACATGAAGTTCGTGACCGCCTCGCGCCAGGTTCCCGTGGTGGAAACCTTGTTGCCGCTCGCCTCGGTCTCGCCGGGCGAGACGCGCAAGGCCCAGCCGAAAGTCGCGTCGGCCGCCGTCGAGTACGAGTACATCCCGAGCGCGACCGAGATCCTGGACGCGATCGTGCCGGTGGCGTTCAAGCAGCGTCTGTTCAAGTGTTTCCTGGACGCGGCCGTGAGCGAACAAATCGCCCGCCGGGTCGCGATGAAAGCGGCAACCGAGAACGCGGGCGACTTGATCAAGAGCATCACCCTGCAATACAACCGGGCCCGCCAAGCCAAGATCACCAAGGAGATATCGGAACTCATCGCGGGAGCCGAGGCGCTGAAGTAACGTTCGTAGTGGAAAGTACCTGTGGCGATTCTCGTTTATCGGCGCGGCAAGTCGCGGTCGTGGAGACGCTGTTGCCGCTGTCGTCGGTCGCGGTCGAGACCCGCAAAACGAGCGCAACCCCGGCCGTCGCGGACAAGAAGGTCGATTACGAGTTCATCCCCGAGGCCGCGGGCATTCTCGAAGAGCTGATCCCAGCGGCGTTCAAGGCCCGGTTGTTCAAGTGTTTCCTGGACGCGGCCGTGAGCGAGCAGATTGCCCGTCGCGTCGCGATGAAGGCCGCCACGGAGAATGCCGGCGATTTGATTAAGGACATCACGCGGGTCTACAACCGGACGCGGCAGGCGAACATCAC
>JANLUE010000522.1:0-6013 GCA_031363325.1 Gemmataceae bacterium | reverse complement strand
CGCAGCTAGCCCCGGCCGATGGCTTCGAGGCCGGGGTTGCCCTACTTCGCCCGCTCCAGTTCCTTCGTCACCGCTTCGGCGGTGCCATCGGTCCAGCCGCGGGCCACGTAGCGGATCACGCCGGCCGCGTCGATCACAATCAAGACGGGCGTCGCGTCGAGGGCGTGCACCTTGTACGTGCCAAGCCCGTCGTAAACGGGCACCGTCAACTTCATCACCGAATGCAGTCGCTTCGCATCCGCGGCTTCGCCGATCGCAAGGGGCACCACTTCGGCGAACTTCGCTTTGTGCAATTGCTCGGCGAGCTTCAAGACGTCCATCGCGCTACCGGCCGCCGGTTGGAAATACACGAGCACCACGGGTTTGCCCTGAAGCTTGCTCAATTTCGTCGAGCCCGGCGCGGTCAGCGATTGGGCGGTCACGTCCGGAATCAAACGGCCGATCGTGAGCGGGTTCGTGCTGATGGCCGGACCATCGTCGCTGGTCGGGGCCGGGGGGAGTTCGCCCTTCGCCGCGGCGAGCGAACGCTTCTTCACGAGCGCGAGCGATTCGCGGAACGGCAACGATTCGCCCGAGCCATTCTCGCGGACATAGGCGTCGATTCGACTCGCGAGCGTTTCGAAGTGCTTCGGACCGCCACGGCCGCCGTCGGCGAGCAAGCGATCGAGCGCCGCCGTGAACGCCGCGGCCTGAACCGCTTCGTCTCGGCGTTCCTGAAGTAATCGACCGGAAAGCGACATCCGGCCCGTCAGTTCGAGCGTCAACACGGAGCGGAAGGCGAGTTCATCGGCCTCGGGTTCGCGGCGTTCGATGACGCGCACGAACTTCGAGGCGAAGCCGTTGTTCGGCATCACGGTCAATGTTTCTTGTCGTCGCCACTCGGCCTGGCGAACGCGTTCGGCGTAGTAATTCGCGGTCTTCTGCTCGGCGACGACCTTGAGGCCCAGTTGACCGCGCAGGCTGATCGTGTCGGCGATCTTCCACGAGACGATGGGCCGACCGCCATCTTCGCGCGACCAGACGAGCCCGGGCTTCGCGGGTTTGTCCGGGAACTCGACGAACAGCCCCGACTCGGACATCGGCAACGCTTGCAGTTGCACGGCCGGGAACGGTCGGGCCTTCGGCGTGGGGTTATCGACATCGGCGGGCGAAGGCAGAATTTGAACTTTGCCGTGCGGATCGACGCGGACGAGATCGAGCCGCACGACCGGCGTCGTGGGTTCGGCCGGCTTGCGGTCAGGCTTCAGAGACACGCGTGTACACAGGACCCCATCGGCCCCGAAGTCGCCCGACTCGAAGACGAGCAGGCGAGTTTCGACTTCGTAGTTCTTCAGTGTGCGCACGCCCGGTCGGAAACTGGCTTCGGTGAACGTGCCGGCCCAACGGAGTTCGAGGCCCTTGTCCAGGCGTGGCCCCAGGGGCGCATCAGACGGTGGCGGCGCGGCAAGGGCGAGGCCGAGAAAGAGCGATTGCGCAAACATACAGTCCCCGCGCGTTCCGGGCCAAGAGCGGCGGGACTATACCGTGCGCGGGAATCTGGGCAAGGCGAGTTTGGAAGGGTGCGGGCGATTCAATTGGGTCCATCGAGGACTAACCTGAATGAGGCGACAGTTCTCGGCACCGGCAACTTCGCCAGACAGAAACACACGCACACGGCCGCCCAACCGCCGAGCAACCAGTACACGCGAATCGCGACGACCGAAGGTAGCTGCCAAAAACGCTCGAGCCCAATCAATTCTCGATACCCGGTCGATTTCCGCCCCGGAGGCGGCTCGGTATAAGTGGGCGTGAGAAATCATTTGCCCCACCCCGCGTGGGCTGATATCGTTTCCCCCGTCGAAGCGCGTCGCAGGCGTGCCAACCCCATAACCCCTCGGAGTCTCTCCATGGCCATGTTCATCGGCGAAGCCCTTTCCGGCGACGGCAACGAGATCGCCCACATCGACCTGTTGATCGGCGACAAGGCCGGCCCGGTCGGCGTGGCGTTCGCCAACGCCCTGACCAACCAGAGCGCGGGCCACTCGAGCTTGCTCGCCGTGGTCACGCCCAACCTGATGTGCAAGCCCGCCACCGTGATGATCACGAAAGTGACGATCAAGGGGGCCAAGCAAGCGGTTCAGATGTTCGGCCCGGCCCAGGCGGCCGTCGCGCGAGCGGTCGTCGATAGCGTCGCCGAAGGCGTGATCCCGAAGGACAAGGCCGACGAATACGTGATCGTGTGCGGCGTGTTCATCCACTGGCAAGCGGCCGACGACACCAAGATCTACCAGTACAACTACGACGCCACGAAGATGGCGATCAAGAGCGCGATGGCCGGCACCCCGAAGATCGACGAGATCATCAGCCGCAAGGGTGAGAAGCACCCATTCTCGCCGAAGTAGTTTGACAGTCGTGCGGAGTGCGGCCCGGCTTCACTCCGCATTCCACACCTCAACGCGATCCTTCCGCGGCCAGCGCGCGGAGCCGATATTTCTGAATCTTCCCCGTGACCGTCATCGGGTACGACTCGACGAATCGCCAGTGCTTGGGCACCTTGAATCGCGCCAGCCGGCTGGCGCAATAGGTTCGCAGCTCCTCGGCATCGGCCAACGTGCCAGGGACCAGCCGGACCCACGCCATCACCTCTTCGCCATAGCGCTCGCTCGGCACGCCGATCACCTGCGCCTCGCGGACAGCCGGGTGGCTCAACAGAACTTCCTCGATCTCCCGTGGCGAAATGTTCTCGCCGCCCCGAATGATCAGGTCCTTCAACCGACCAGTGATGTGAACGTATCCGTCCGCTCGCATCACGGCCTGGTCGCCGCTGTGCATCCAACCCGAATGGTCGATCGCCGAATCGGTCGCGGAGTCGTCCCGCCAGTAACCCCGCATCACGCTGTATCCTCGGGTGCACAACTCCCCCGGTGTCCCGTGCGGCACCACCCGCCCCGTCTCGGGGTCGCGCACGCTGATCTCCAGATGTGGCAGCACGCGGCCGACGGTCCCGACGCGGTTCTCCAACGTGTCATCGCGTGCGCTGAGGGTCGAGATCGGCGAGGTCTCCGTCATTCCGTAGCCGACCGCCACCTCCGGCATGTGCAGTCGGTCGATCACCCGCCGCATCAGTTCGACCGGGCAGGGCGACCCGGCCATGATCCCGGTGCGGAGCGTTGCAACGTCGGTCTCTTCGAGTGTGGGGTCATCGAGCAAGGCCCGGAACATGGTCGGCACGCCGTACAGCGATGTACACCCTTCGGCCCCGACCGCGGCCAACGTTGCGCCCGGGGAGAACCAGCCGCCCGGCAACACCATGCACGCGCCTGTGCTCGTGCAGGCCAAGCATCCCAACCCCATCCCGAAACAATGGTAGAGGGGGACTGGAATGCAAACTCGGTCGGCGGCCGTGTAGCCCAACGCGAGGCCGACGAAGTAGGCGTTGTTGAGTACGTTGTGGTGTGTGAGCGTCGCACCTTTCGGCAGGCCGGTGGTGCCCGAGGTGTACTGGATGACGGCCGGGTCGTCGAAGCCCACGGTCTCTTCAATCGCGGCCAAGTCGGCCTCGCTGACTTCGTCGGCCCGTTGGCACAAGCCGTCCCAGTCCCGATCGAGGTGAATGGCGTGACGCAAGTCGGGGCAATCGGTGCGGGTCGCGTCCAACATCGGGCCGTACGCCGTCTGCTTGAAGCCGTCGCCGTGCACCAGCACGGAGATCCCCGATTGTCGAAGAACGAAGCGAAGCTCCTCCGCGAGATAAGCCGGATTGACGGTCACGAGGATCGCGCCAACGCGCGCGGCCGCGTATTGAACCGCGACCCATTCCCAACGATTGTCGGCCCAGATGCCGACGCGGTCGCCGGGTCGAACCCCCAGCGCCATGAGCCCGCGAGCCACGGCTGTGGTTGCGTCCCAGAACTTTCTGTACGTGAATCGAACCGACTGGGATCGAACGACGAGTGCGTCGCGGTCGCCGTGTTGTTTAACGATTCGGCGCAAGTTTTCGCCGATGGTCTCGCACAAGAGCGGCTCGGAGCCGGTGCCGTGGGCGTAGGAAAGGAGAGGCATGGCGAAGTCCAGGATACGATGCGTGGAGCTATTAATCTCAGAAGATCTCGCGAGATTCAATCGAGTTTTCGCACTCGGAACACGATTTCAAGAACGGAGTTGCTGCCGACCGCAACTTGCCATCATTCAATTCGCCGAAGTGCCGCCAACGCCTCTTGTGACAACCAGCCTTCGGGCGCGCCAGCGGCCAGCTCGCGTAGCAAATCTATGGCTTTCGCGCTCCGCTTCGATTCCAGGACCGCCAAGGCACGACTGATCCGCAACGGCTCCCCGGTCGCCGGAGGGCCGACGAGCTTCGCCAGCAGTTGCTCGATTCGATTGCGCATCTCGACCGAGGCCTTTTGGCCGATGGCCTCTCGCAATGCGGGCGTCGCCTGATGGCTGAGTTTGGTTAATTCCGTGAAGGCACGCTCGCGAATTCGGAACGTGTCGCTATCCAGTTCAGCGATGGATTTTTTGATTGCCGTGACCTCGGCTACCGTGGTGGGGCGTAAATGCTCGCGAAGAAAAGGAAGTGTCACGTCGTCCGCCGCGTCGGCCAGTTGCCACACGGCCGTCCAGGCTTTCACCGAGTCGTCGGAAATGAAGTGGTCCCACAATTTGGGTAGTTCGTCGACCGCTTTCGTTGAGGCGGAGAGATCCCACATCACGACCGTGCTGTCATAGCTTGCGGTCGCGAGGCGACGGCCATTGCCGCTGAAGGCCAGACTGGCGATCTCGCCTCGGTGGCCCGACAGAGTTCGAATTTTCTTGCCTGTCGCGACATCCCAAAGATGAACTTCCGATTGATCGGAAGACGCGAGGAGTCGATTGTCATTCGAAAAACGAACGGCACCCACATTCGGTGACTTACGCCCGGAGTCGTTGCACCGCTGAAGCACCTGGCCGGTTCGCGCGTCGCAGATGTAGAGCCGCTCCGCCAGCGTCGAGCGACCAAAATCTTCGAATTCGCGGAGACCAGCGGCCAATTTTCCATCCGGCGAGATTGTGAATGCGCGCCACGGGGACTGGGCATCGGGATCCTTGTCCATTGCGACCCGCGGGCCGATGTCGCGAGCCTGGGCGCGCGGGATTCGCCACGAGAACAGTTCCTTGCCATCCGCAACGGCGTGTCCGGCGACTCTTGTTCCACGACTGAGCACCGTCTTCCCGTCATCGAGCAAAGAGAGACTGCCCAGCCAGTCGTGCTTCGATGGCTGGATTTCGTGAAGGACTTTGTTCGTACTTACTTCTCGAACAACGAACGACGCCGACTTTGAGCCAGCATTCCAGTGTGCCGTAACAATCTTGGACGAGTCCGCGGAGAAGGCCGCTTCCACGAACCCAGGGTCGATAGTGAGTACGGCCTTTCCGGTGACGACTTCACGTACCAGGAGTCGGCCAACTCTCGAGTTGCCCTCGTAGGTCACGGCGTATCGTGCGTCCGGCGAAATGGTTCGAGTTGGATGCATCGAATTGAACGGCGTCAATTCGTGCGTGATCAGCCGACGACCCGAACGGCCATCCCAAACGCTCAACGACGAGTATCCGGTGACGGCGATGCGGTCTCCCGTCGGAGACAGTGCAATCGTCGTCGCGAGCGCATGCCGTCCATCTTCCGTCGTCATTGATTTCCCGGTCGTCAGGTCGGTGATTCCAAAACTTCCACCGCCGGCAGCCAACTGCCCACCATCCGGGTGAAAGGCCATCGAGAACCCGCTAAAGTTCGAGATCTGCCGGGCAAGTTTTCCGGTCGCCGTGTCCCAAACGAGGAGTTCCGGGGCGGGCTCGGCGTACGCAAGCGTCGCGAGCTTCATTCCATCCTCGGAAAAACAAAGTCGAAAGAACCACCGTTTCGGGGGTGCCGCGAACGTGTGCTTTTTCGTGCCGGTTGCAAGGTTCCAGACGTGGACCACGTCTTTGTCGAGGTACCGATCGATCGAGCTGGTCTGATGTTCGAGAGTCGCGAGGCATCGGCCATCGTCCGATGCCT
>JANLUE010000521.1:0-2401 GCA_031363325.1 Gemmataceae bacterium | reverse complement strand
CCATGAGCGGCACCCAGGATTCCAGCAAAGCCTCGAACTCCGGGGTGATTTCCGACGCGCCCGACTTGCCCGCTTCGTGTGCCAACGCTCGACAGAATCGCTGGAGTCGCAACGCGCGCGAACTCGAGATATAGTTCCGCTCGCCGATCAACTCGCTCACGGTTTGCATCAGGAAGTCGCGGGTCCGGATCAGTTCCGTTTGCGTGGTCGTGAGTTGTTGGCGCAGCTTGGTGTTCTCGGCCGCGAGTCCCTTGGCCGTCCGATCGGTGACGTCCTGCTTTTCCTTCTGGCTCAGGTTGGCCCGCACGAGCGTAAGCAACTGGGCGCTCGTGAACGGCTTGACCATGCAGTCGTCGGCCCCGAGCAAGCGGAGGTGGGCCGGGTCGGAGTCCTCGCGAGCCCCGGCCAGGATGACGATCTTCGCACCCGCTTGGCTTGGCCGTTCGCGGACTTGCCGCAACACTTCCGCACCGGATAGATCGGGCAATTGCGAATCGAGCAGGATCACATCGAAGTCGTCGCGATCGACCGCTTCAATCGCCCCACCGCCGTCTGAAACCTCCACGCAGTCATAGCCGGACCGTTGCAGCGTCTGCATGCACACGAACCGAACCGTGGGCGCGTCGTCGACCACGAGGATCCGTTGCCGTCGTGGGCCCATCGGCGCAAGGGGGGCGACGGGCTGTTGCGTCACCGCGATTTGCTCGTTGCCCGGCACGAACGGCAACAGCGCTCGATAGACGAAGACGGCGTCGCGCGGCCGATCGTCGGGGCGCTCGGCCGTCAGGCGGCGAACGAGGTCGTCGAGTTCGAGTGGGATATCGTGCCGAAGCGTATGCATCGCCGGCGGCCGACGGAGTGGCGCGTCTTCGTCGAACGGATGTCGCCCGGTCAGCGCGAAGTACAGCGTGCACCCCAGGCTGAACAGATCGGCTCGTTCGTCGACGTTGCGGGCATCGCGGGCTTGCTCCGGGGCCATGTAGCCCACGGTCCCAAGCAGCATTCCCGCTTCCGTAATGTTCTTCCGCTCCGTTTGCCGGGCGAGACCAAAGTCCAGGAGCTTCGCCTGCGAGCGGGCGGACAGGAAGACGTTCGATGGTTTGATGTCGCGATGGATGAGCTTGCAGCGATGGGCCTCGGCCAACGCATCGGCAATTTGCGAGACATACCGACAGGCGTCGCCGACCGAGAGCGGCCCGCCGCGGAGAACGCGGTCCTCGAGGTCTTCCCCTTCGAGGTACTCCATTACGAAGTACGGGACGATCGGGTCTCCCTCGGCCGCGCCGGGGAACTCGCCGGCATCGATGGCCGTCACGATGTGCGGATGCTGCAAGTGCGCGACGGCCCGCGTCTCGGCCCAGAACCGTTGCAGGAGCCGGGCGTGCGAGGCGTACCCGTAGGCCAGCAGCTTCAGGGCGACGGGTCGTTGCAACTTGATCTGCTCGGCCTTGAAGACGATCCCCATGCCCCCGGCGCCGATGCGGTTCAGGATGCGATAGTTGCCGATGACCAGCCCGTGCGTGCTCCCCGAACGAATGCGATCCGCTTGATACGTGGTGAGCAGGCCCTTGCCGACGAGCGATTCGAGCAGCGCTTCGGGCGCGAGGCGAGCGAGGGCCGTCTGCTGGTCGCGCGTCACCTGTTGCCAGGCATCGTGTGAGAGGTACGCGCCGGCAAGCAAACTTTGCAAGTACGACGGCAACTCCGGGACGGCGGTCTTCGCGCCGGGGTTCGGGCAGGGCGTTCGCCGATCCGAGCCGGCCGGCGGCGTGAGCTTGGTCGGCGGGTGCCACTGCGATTCGAACCGCGTGACTTCGGACGGCGGAAATTTCATGGCGTCACTGGGGCGAGCGGGCCTGGGCAACAGGCCCGGGTATGCCTGTAGCGTAGATTCCTTCCGGCCGGGTCGCAGGAGATGTGCCGGTCGAGCGACCGGGGAAGTTCGGCAACCGGGTGAGTTCTGCGCTGAGGGCGAATTCGTGGCCGGCGTCCGTTAGTTCCGACCGTCCACTTTGCCAAGGCCGCAATCCCAGGCCGGACTCGCCATACTTGTCAGTAAAACAACCAATAGGTCTCGCCAGGTCGCGCTCGCCGTCACGACTCGGTTGCTCGCGTCGCTGACGGGGGTCGGGGCGTTCGGGGTGCTGTTCAAGTTCCTGTTCGACCTGGCCCTGAAGATCAAGACGATCCTGCAACGGGTGATTGGGATCTTGAAGGCGATCGGCAAGGGGCTGAAGGCGGCGGCCGCGTACGTGGTGTGCCTGGTGTCGAGCGCGGTGTTCGCGGGGATCAAGGTGCTGACCAAGCTGCTGCTCGACCTGTTGGCGGCGGCGTTCGGCCTGTCGGGCCTGAAGGACGCGATCAAGAAGCTGATCCAGAAGTTCCAGGAACTGGTGATGCG
>JANLUE010000463.1:0-5065 GCA_031363325.1 Gemmataceae bacterium | reverse complement strand
CCCTCGCGCTCGCGGCCTATCTGTGCGAAGGGCACGTCCTCCTCGAAGACGTTCCAGGCGTCGCCAAAACGATGCTCGCCCGTGCTCTGGCCGCGAGCGTCGGTTGTACGTTCAAGCGACTTCAATGTACGCCGGACTTGCTCCCGAGCGATGTGACCGGCGTTTCCATCTTCAATCAAAAGTCGGCCGAGTTCGAGTTTCGGCCCGGCCCCGTGTTCGCGCAAACATTGTTGACGGACGAAATCAATCGAGCCACGCCGCGAACGCAGTCCGCCCTGCTCGAGGCGATGGGCGAACGCCGCGTCTCCGTCGATGGCAAGACGTACACGCTCAAGCCTCCGTTCCTCGTGATCGCCACGCAGAACCCGATCGATCAAGAGGGGACGTTTCCGCTTCCCGAAGCCCAACTCGATCGCTTCCTCGTGCGGCTCAGCCTCGGCTACCCGACGCTCGAAGAAGAAGGAAGAATGTTGTCCCGGATGCAGAAGGGCCATCCGATCGACGACCTGAAAGCGGTCGCGTCGGCCGACGACATTCTCGAAGCCCAGACGGCCGTCCGCGATGTCCACCTCGACGACAAGGTGCGGACGTACATTTTGCAAATCGTCCATGGCACCCGCGAACACGAGGACGTGTTGCTCGGCGGCAGCCCGCGCGCGTCGATCGCCCTGTACCGAACCGCCCAGGCCCTGGCGGCCATCGGTGGCCGCGACTTCGTTCTACCGGACGACGTGAAGCGAATGGCCCAACCGGTGCTGACCCATCGGGTAATCCTGAAGCCCGAAAGCCGACTGCGCAAACGCACGAGCGCCCTCGTGGTTCAAGATGTCGTGACCGATACGGCCGTCCCGGTATTGAAGGAAACGTTCGCGGGCGTGAAGGATCACTTCGCGTGAGTGCGGGCACATCAGGCGTCGCGACGTTCGGCCAGCACGCGAACTCGCCTCAACTGTCCAAGCGCCAACGTGAGATGGCCCGTTTTCAGTTTGATGACGGCGTTCCGAACCAGGGCGGCGATGGCTGCGCCATCTTGCCCTGGGCTGAACAAGCTCAGGCCGTTGGCCTGGATACCAGAACTGAATGCTCTCCTCAGATCACTGTCTTCGTCTCGCTCGCTAGCGCCCCGACGAGCAAGTCCGTCGTGCTATGCACATACCAATCCAAACTCGTGCCGCCGGTCAACGTGTCTCTAACACCATCGTTCTGGACGGTTGTCGCACTGATTTGAGTCGTTCCATTCAATCCTCCCGCCGTACCGGTGAGATGTGATATCCGTTCCGCATATGTGGAAGCCGAGGTCCATTCGGCGAAGATGTTGTCGAGTGATGTGGGATCGTTGTCGAATGATGTTGAACCGGCGAGTAATAGGTCTTCGCCCGCGCCGCCGGTGAGTCTGTCCTGGCCCGCGCCGCCGAGGATCACATCGCGGCCGGTGCCGCCGGTGAGCAGGTCGTTCCCGCTTCCACCGACTAACAGATTGTTGCCGGCTCCGCCGGAAAGTCGATCGTCGCCCGGTCCGCCATAGAGTCGATCGGTGTTCGCGCCGCCGACGAGTGAGTCATTGCCGTCGCCGCCATCGAGCAGGTTCGTGCCCGAGCCGGCCTTCAGGGTGTCGTTGCCGAGTCCGCCGAGGAGTGAATCGTTCCCTGCCCCGCTCGTCAGCGAATCGTTGCCGGCGTCGCCCCGGAGTTCCGAGGGTTTGGCCATCGCGGCCGACACGGTGATTCGGTCGGCGCCGTCGAGGCCACGTACCAGGATTCGGCCCGTGATATCACTCGCCAGGAACGAACCGATCGTGCGGCGATTCAATACAACGACCAGCCGATTGCCGGACGGGGTCACAGTTATCACATCGTTCGCCGAGGTGCCACCGACGATCAAATCGCCATTTACAATCGCGGCCGGCGTGAGTGTGACATCGATCGATTTCGTATCACTCTTGGCCGGAACGCCGTCATCGACCACACGTACGCGGAACGAATAGACACCGGCCGCGTTCGAGTCGGCCGGCGTCCAGGCGAACACGCCGGTGTCCGGGTCGATCGTCGCGCCGGCCGGCCCGTCGACCAGCGAATAGGTGAACGCGTTGCCGAGGCCGTTGAGAATGTCCGGGTCGGTCGCGGTGGCCGTGAATTGCAATGTTTGGCCGCGAACCACGGTGGCCGATGTTGGCACGCCGCCGAGAGTTGGCGATGAGTTGACTTCGCGGACGATCAACGTCACCGATTGAATGGTATCAACGAACCCGTCGGTCACCACGACGTTGAACACAAACGTGTCCGGCCCCTGGGCCTCGGTCGGCGTCCAGGCGAATTCGCCCGAATCCGGGTCGATTATGGCCCCAGCTGGCGCGCCGATGAGCCGAAATGTCAGGTTTTGGCCCACATCTGGGTCGGTTGCCGACGCGTCAAACGTGTAATTTTCACCCTCATTGAAGTTGGCCGAGACCGGTACGCCATGCAGCGTCGGAGCCGTATTTCCCCCGGTATTTATGGGGAAAACCTGCGTTTCAATGCTGGCCGGATCCGCCGAGATCGGGGTCGTCGTGCCTGGATTTGTAGCGTCTATTGAAAATCGAAGGGAGCCGTTCGTGAATTGTCCAGCGTATGTACTGTCGACCGCCCGCACGCCGATCGGTGTCGGCCGACCGGCGTACCCGGCCGCTGGCACGAATCGAATGCGAGTTTTCGCCGCGAGCGCCAGGGCCGTCGCGTCGTCGGCGACCGTGCCAATATCGAACCATGTCGTGCCGTTGTCGGTCGAATACTGCCAGGTACCTTCCGTGGCCGCGTTCGCCGAATTCGCGATGACCGCGACCCCGGCCAAAGTGTCGCCATCGGGGTCGAAGAACTCGCCCTTGAACAGGGCCGACACCTTCTGGCCTGGCGGATTCGTGTTGCCCGTCAAAATCGCGCCGAGCTGTCCGTCGGCCGTGAACGAAGGAGCGTCGTTCATGGCAAGAACATGAATTGTGTAGGTCGCCGTCGCGATGTTTTGCGTGGGCTCGCCATCGTCCACGGTGATCGTGATTGATCGGCTCAATTCAAACGGATCGTCGCTCGAGTTCTGATAGGTCAGCGAACGCAGTACCGACTCGTACGCGGAAACGCTAGCCGAGCCGCTCAGTGTGAGTTTGCCAGTGACTGAATCGAAATTCGCCGTGATGCCGGCAACCAGCGAATACCCGAGTTCGTCTTCGCTTCGGAGGTAGTTGCCGATCTGGGCGGTGGCACCGACGAGGTTCGCGTTCGGGCTGTTGGTGATCTGAATCGAAGAATCGATGATCGTTGGGCCGTCGTTCTCTCCAAAGTTAAGCGCGTTCGTGCCGGGAAGGAGATGGAACTCGGTCAGGACGCGAGCGAGGCCGAAGTCGAAATTGGCGCCGTTTGATGCAACCCCAGCCGCAACGATTTTTCCATCTTCTTGGATCGTGATCGCGTTCGCATATCCACTGGTGCCGAACGTCGTGGTGACTCGACCATCTGCATCGAATGAAAAATCGATCTCGCCGTCGGCGTGAAATCTCGCGAGCGCCAATTCGTTGTTGATTCCATTCAACGAATAGCCGGCGACCACCAACTTCCCGTCGGCCTGGAGTGCCAGGGCGTAGGCACTCGAACTGCCGGGGCCGATGTTGGCCGCAACGATACCGTCTCCACCGAATGATTGATCGAAGGTTCCATCGGCGAGATATCGCGTCAGTGCGACGGAATAGATATTCACATTGACAAAATTGCCCGCCGCGACGATCTTGCCATCGGGCTGAATCACCATGTCGAACGCCAGATCGTCGCTGCTTCCGATGGAGTTTGAAATGACTCCGAAGCCTCCAAAGGTTGGGTCGAGCGATCCATTCGAATTATAGCGTGCGAGCGCGAACTGATAGTTTCCGCCGATCGATGTCTCTCCGGCGGCGACGATCTTCCCGTCGGGCTGAAACTCAACGGAACTGAATCGATCGTCGCCGGCGTAACCCGTAATGACTTGCCCGTCGCCGTCAAAAGTGTTGTCGGGTGAGCCATCCGAATTCAGTCGAAACAAAGCGAAATCGTTGACGCGATCGTGGCCGGTGAGGCCGCCGAGCACGATTCGCCCGTCCGGCTGAATCGCGACGGTATTGGCCCACTCGTCCGCGCCGAGGTCGATTGTCTTGCGTCCATCCGCGTCGAGAGAAGTGTCCAGAGAACCGTTCACATTGAATCGGGCGATCGCCACGTCGAAGCTACTTCCATTCCAAGTTCTTCCAACCATCACGATTCGATTGTCGTCCTGAACGGCGACGCCGATCGCAAGCGACTCGCCCGATCCAAACGAGGTCGTTGCGATGCCATCGCCATCAAACGTTGAATCCAATGTGCCGTCCGCGTTGTAGCGCGCAACGGCGAAAATGACTTTCGTACCATCAAATGTTCTACCGGCAACAACCGCGCGGCCCTGACTATCGATCGCCAAGGCGAAGGCCTCGTCCGCACCTGAACCAATTGGTGTGGTCACTTTGCCGCCGATGCCGAAACTCACATCAAGCGTCCCCGCCGCCGGCGCAATCCTCTCGCCCAGTTCCTCGACGCGAAGTGTGGTTCGATGACTCTTGGTGCACTTCGACATGGCGGCGACTCGGTGGGGCCAGCGAAACTTCTTCAAACAACCATAGTGGTAATGCGGCGACTTTGTTTACGCAAGCCCGCGCGTTCGGATTTCGCAATCCGGGTGTGGCGTCCGTTAGCCGCGCGGGTGGAACTTCTTGTGGAGTTCCTTCAGCCGGTTGCGGTCGACGTGCGTGTAGATTTGCGTCGTCCCGATGCTGGCGTGGCCCAGCATTTCCTGGACGGCCCGCAGGTCCGCGCCGCCACTCAACAGGTGCGTGGCGAAGCTGTGTCGCAGCGTGTGCGGGCTCGTTTTCTTCGGCAGGTCCGTTCGCTTCACGTATTTCTTGACGATCGCCCAGAGCATTTCGCGATCGATCTTCTTGCCGCCGCGACTCAGGAACACGTACTCGGCCGGCGCGGCGGCCGCTTCAACGGTTCGACCTTCGCCGAGGTAAGCCCTCAAGGCCCCGACCGCCTTC
>JANLUE010000453.1:0-5813 GCA_031363325.1 Gemmataceae bacterium | reverse complement strand
TTCACCTTGGCCGGCGGGTAGTCGGTCCGCTCGACGGCCGTCTCGGTGGTGCCCGCGATCTTCAACTCTTTCATGGCTCGGCGTTCCGGGTAGGGGGAAAGGGGCCGAGGTACGCTACCCGACCAATTCCTTGCCGTCAAGTATCTTGACGTCAAGATATCGGCGGTTACCTTGAATGGATGGACCCGATCGACCGGATGAACGAACAGTGGCGGGCCGTACGCCCGGACCTGGACCCGAAGCCGCTCGAAGTCGTCGGCCGCGTATTGGTCCTGGCCCAACACCTCGAGCGCCGGGTGACCGAGGCCCTCGCCCCGCACGGCCTCGCGCTCGGCCAGTTCGACATCCTCGCCACGCTTCGCCGGGCCGAACCGGGGGACGGGCTCACGCCGACTCAATTGATGGAGAGCGTTGCGCTCTCGTCCGGCGGCATGACGAGTCGGCTCGATCGGTTGGAGGAAGCGGGCTGGGTTCGCCGCGTCGCCGACCCGGCCGATCGACGTGGCGTGAAGGTGGCCCTGACCCGCAAGGGCCGCGACCTGATCGACGCCGCGACGACTACGCGATTTGCGGAAGCTCGCCAATCGATGCCGAGCTTGGGGGCGAAGGAAACCCGCGAGTTGGCCAACGTGCTGAGGAATTGGCTGAGCGAGTTGGTCCGCGTTCCAACTTGAAATCTCCAAAGAATTCTAACCACAGAGTCACAGAGATCACAGAGAAATTTTCGGCTAACCGCGATCGATTGAAGTGCGATTCTCAATGAATCAATCGGCCATGTGGGAATGTGATATCAACTCGCTCGTCGACTCCTTGTGTCCTCGGTGAATCTGTGGTTGGAGTTCGGTTTCAGATGCCGTTGACATCAACCGACTTGCAGCGTCTTCATTTGCTCCGAACGCTCTAAGTTTTCGCGGGGATTGGACTCGGTGCACTCACTCCCAGTCGCTCGCCATGCGATGCGAGCGCCGTCAAGATGCCGGGGTACAGTGCCACGCCGTCGACCAACGCCCGCCGCTTGTTCTCGAGGCCGCGTTGGCCGGGCAGGCGAACGGCCTCCACGTCGGGTCGTGGCGGATTGGTTCGACAAGCCTCGGCGGTCCAACTCGTCTCGCGGCGGAAGTCAGCAAGTCCGCCGAACGCCGCCGGGTCGATCACTTGCACGAACACGGACGCTCCCCAACCGGTCGGCGACTCGGCTCGACCGAAGCCGCCAAGGCCCTGCGTAAGCGCTTCAATCATCAGCGCCAGGCCGTAACCTTTGTGGCCGTGATCGAGCCCCCCGGTCGGCAGCAGCGTGCCCGGCGGGTCGGCGAAGATCGTGGCCGGGTCATTAGTCGGATGGCCGTCGGCATCGAGTGCCCAGGGCCCAGGAAACTTCTTGTCTTCGCGTCGCAATCGATCGGACAGGCCATTCGTTGTGATCGATGCGCTCATGTCGATCAAGATCGGGTCGTCGTTGGTCGGGATGCCCACGGCAAGTGGGTCCGGCGTGAACACGGCCCGGCGACCGCCGAACGGTGCGACGCTCGCCGTCGAAGGATCGGAACTCGCGACGATACACATCAACCCGCGATCCGTAGCCCGTTGCAAGTACGCGGCCAGGCAACCGATGTGATGGCTCCGTCGAATCGTGACCGCCGCGAGCCCGAACTGAGTGGCCCGGTCAGCCGCCAGTTCCACCGCCTTGGCCGTAAGCCAGACGCCTGGTAGACGTCGCCCATCCCAGGTGATGGCCGCTCCCCGATCCGCGACGACTTCGGGCTCGCCCGTCGCCGTCATGTTGCCCGAAGCGAGTTCCCGCAGGTAGCCGCCCGCCAGATGCAGCCCATGCGTCGTGTGCCCCAACAGGTCGGCCTCGACGAGGCATGTCGCGATTGTCGCCGGCTTGTCGCCATCGCAACCGGCCTTCGCGAACAGGGCCGTCGCGTAGTCGATGAGGTCGGCCGGGCGGTAGCGAGGGGAGTCGGAGGTGGGGGGCATAGATGCGTTTGTTAGTTGTTGGCCGTCAATAAAACGGCTTCACTATGCCTCGTCGCCTAGGTCCTTCTGCTCAAAGGCACCCTTGGGCAACGGCGTGGAACTGCGCAAGCGAAAATAAGCCTTTTGGTCGCGCATGTCCTTTTCATAGGCGCGAAAACGAATGTACTGGAGAATCCTCTTCTGAGCCAAATGTATCAGGCGATTCTTGGCCGTTTGCCAACTGATATCAAGCAATTTGCCAGCCTCACTGACAGTAATCCTGCCGTGCTCGGCGGCGAAATTGAGAACTCTCTTGTCTTCTTCAGCAAGGTCGGCAGCGATCGCCTCGCTCACGAGCGAACTGACGTCTTTGTCGATCCATGCACGCCTCTGCTTGATATTGTTTCGCAATGTCACTCGTACGATTGAGTGCCCAATTTCGGACTGCTTAAACTCAGGTGCTGGCAGTTTCCATTCTGCCATCGAGTCTCGGATTCGACGAGTACCTTCGTGAGCGCACCTCACGTACTCCAAATAGAAAAGTGCGTCCATCAACTGAGGATTTCTGGGTTGATGCATGTCATAGATATTGTCAGGCGTCACAAATGGCGGAAAGGGGCCCGGACTCTCGACAACGAGTCGATCGTCGAACATCTTGACGAAAATGGGCATGTTTTTCATGCCGTTTCCGTACGATCTATGGACGCAGGCGTTGACGATCGTCTCGTACCATGCCATCTTGGGGTATTCGGGAACAGGGTAAAATTTGCCTTTGGCATCCAGTGGAGAAAAAGTCCGAAGTTGCGAGTCAAGTGACGCTTCCACCTGTGCAATCAATTCCGCCACACACCCTTCGTAGATTTCATCTTTGACCGCATTGTATTTGTCACCAGTGCGCTCGTGTTCGCCCTCAAATCTTTGAAATCGAATCTTACAACCCGGAATCACTCGAGCAGGATCCTTTCCAAACAACAACATACAGGCGATATTTGGCACAAAGACACCGTCAATCGCCTCGCCTAGTCGTCGGAGCGAAAGGACCTCAGTGACAGTCAGGCGATCATCGAGCCGCCGAGCTTTTTTGACTCGAGTTACAAATTGAGCAATCGCGCTATCCTTGAACAAATCGGGAAACTTGAGTCCGCACGTTTGCTGTTCAAAACTCACCTCTCCCTTGTCAGCCTTAAGCTCGCGAATTGCTTCTCCCTTGAGCTCAATTTTGCTATCGCCTTTTCGAACGAATACTTTCCCTCCCACCGTTTTCACGACTGAATCGCGGCAGTAGTGGACTCTGTACAGTAACACAAAGTCATCTTCCGATTTGATATTCTTGATTCGAAGCTGCTTGACGTTGACGTGAGCGTCGGGGCAATAGACATAGCCAGCCTTCTCGCGGTCGTTCACTTGTTTCACGGACAACTTCAAGCAACCCTCAAATCCACCATCATCGGCCATTCCGCAAACGAGAATTCCTCCGTCGGGTGCCGTATTGGCCCACATGCAAACGTAATCGCCTATGAGTTCACTGCCAAATAAAGCTGGCTTTCGTTCGATGCGTCGACTCTCACTCAAGGATTTGAGCAGTTCTTCATCGGCTCGATCGAATATTTCATCGGGGGTGAGTAGTCGGTCAGAGAATGCTGGATCTTCAAACAGTTCAGGTTGGATCGGTTTCTTGTTCATATCGAGACGATCTCTTCATTGCTAATGATACTATCGATTTCTCGCTTCGAGCACTAATCCACTGAAGATTGCTTTTGTACTAGGTCGCCCCCGGCTCCCTTAAACTTAGTAGCCGTCAAACGGCAAGGCTTCATTGGAGTCGGCGACCATCGCCAATATTCAGACTTGTATCGGATTTGGCATGACGTGTCAATCAACTCGCTTCGCCCGGCGGCAACCCCATCAGCCGGGCCAAGCGCTCCGACAGCTCGTCGTCCGCGGCGGCCGTCCAGGAGAACTCGGGGGGCGGCTTGTAGCCGCCTTCGGCGGTGAACGTGGCGGTTGGCACGGGGCTTAGCGGCAGCACGCCAAGGACTCGGCCACGCACGCGCAACTCGAACGCGGACGCATGTTTCAATTCCGATACGTCGATCAGTCCGGGGGCGACCGGCGTTGGGCCGTCCGTGATCAGGGCCGTCTGCGAAAGAACGGTCGGGGCTCGGTCGATACCCGGCACCTGCACGCCAATCTCGAAATCGGCGAGGCCGGCCATGCCGGGCTCGCGGCTCGCCACGAAGAAGCACGGGCCGGCCTTGGCGACTCCCTCGGTCGGCATCTGGCGCACGACTCGGAAGTCGCCGTCCGTCGTAAGGACACCGAACCGCGTATCGCTCACTCGAAGCGACAGATGGAAAGCCTTTGGGCTGATCGAACGAAGCCGGTTCGTGCCGAGTTCGCGGCCGCCGCAGGCCCAGGTCACGGACCATTCGCCGGCTTTCTTCGGCAATCGTGGTGGCAACGCGGTCACGAGCGCCTCGCGCGCGAGCAACTGGCTCGAACAAAGTGGTACGGGGGTCACCACTTCTTTCGTGCCCTTGCTGGTTCGGAATGTCGCGGTCAGTCCGAGGTCGGCGAGCGGGGCGAGGCCCGTCGGCGAATGGACGACGGCCGTCGCGGTCAGGCCCTGGCGTTGAGCGGTGACAAACGTCTGGGCCGCGACCGTTCGCCCGCCGATCGAAACAAACGGCGTCGACAGGTGAAGACGCAATTCCGTGAGGAACTGTTCCGGCGTGACGACCGGGATTTCGATGCGGCCGAGTGGGTGGTTCCTCCAAAGAATCTCGGCCACGCCAGTGGCTTTCGGGACGGGGATGCGGAAGAACAGTCGGTGTCGTTGGGCGTCCTCGTCTGGGCGCAGGGCTTCGGCCGGGACGGGCTCGCACCCGGAGACGCGCAAGCTGAAGTCGTTCCGCTTGCGTGCGGCCGCCGGCAGCCGAAGCAACGCTTCGACGACGACGCACTCGGCCGACCACGGGACGGGCACGTTGTCGAGCGTCAGCCCGCCCTTCTCGCTTCGGTAATAGATCCCCTGCGGCTGGCTGGCCAGCCGACGGGGGGTGACGATTTCACTCATGGCCCAGTCGCGCCAGTGCCTGATCCAGCGCCACATCGAGGTCCTCCCCGGCCGGGTCGGTCGTGGCCGCCCGGCAGATGAGACACTCCGGAGAACGGGCGATCCGAAAGCGAAACGGCTTGTAAGCCTCGCCGAAGACTCCGTCAACCTTCGCCAACGAAAACAGAACGCTCGTGAACCCCGGGTCGACTTCGCCCAACACATCGAGCGTGACAGCCGCGTGAAGCGAGGCAATCGCGGCGATCGACGCTTTACTCGCTGGGATCGTCGTCTCGACGACGGCCGCGCCGGGGTTCGAATAGTCGGGCGGCGGCCGATTGTCGGTATCGATCGAACGTTGCAAATGGCTCGCCACGCAACCGTAACACGCCTCGCCTGGCCGGAACGAATGCACCCACCCGCCGATGCCGCCACTCAAGACTTCCCCAAGTGTCCACGGACGATGAAACTGGCGCATCAACGCGTCGAACTGATACTTCGCCGGCTCGGTATCGACGGCACAAACCCCGAGGTCGCACCCCGAGGCCGCGTGTTCGAGCTCCTTCGCCGCGGCCGGATCGAGTAAATCGATTGCGAGCGGCACGAATTTCAGTTCCGGCCGAAATCGCTTCACCCAGTCGTCCGCCAGATCAACCTTGCGTCGACCGACTTCCGTCGGCCCGAAGAAATGTCGATAAACGTTGTGCGATTTGTACACGTCAGGATCGACCAGAATGATGCGTCCGATCCCCGGGTCGCGACACAGCAAATCGAACACGGCCATCCCGCCCGACCCGAT